>JAAZBY010000560.1 GCA_012513595.1 Chloroflexota bacterium | reverse complement strand
CCCGGCGGGCAGGGCACCTCCTACGTCTGGCTGGAGAGCGAGGTGGACCTGACCGATCGCCAGGTCATCCGCGCCTCCGAGGCGCTCACCTACGAGTTCTGCCTGGACGTCCCCGCCACGTGGCGCCCCACCCTGGACGGTCCCGACGGGCAGGTCCTCTGGAAGCTCGGCGTGCTGATCGCCCGCCCCGAGCAGGACTCGCTGCGCATTTTTCACGAGGTGATCGTGCATACCAGCGCCGCCGTGCCACAGGGCGTGTCGGCGGTGGAGCCGCCACCGGTGCGCATGCGGCGCGTCACCGCCCCGCCCTCCGGCGGACGCCGCCCCGCGGCGCACGACGGGTTCCGTCCGGAACAACGCCCCGCTTTTTGACGCCCGTCCCCATTGCCTGTAGAATACCCGAGCTATTATGCCCCGGTGCGCCGGCTCGCCCGGCGGCCGGCCTCGGCACGTGCAGAACCGGACAGCCGCCATGTTTGACGCCCTATCCGAAAAACTCCAGGAGAGCTTTCGCAAGCTATCGCGCAAGGGGCGCCTCGCCGATTCGGACGTGAACGAGGCCCTGCGCGAGGTCCGCTTGGCCCTCCTCGAGGCGGACGTGAACTATCGCGTGGTGCGCGACTTTACCAAGCGCATCAGCGAGCGCGCCATCGGCGCCGAGGTGGCCAAGTCCCTGACGCCGGCCCAGACGGTCATCAAGATCGTCCATGAGGAGCTCATCACTCTACTCGGGGAGGCTGCCCCACTGGACCTGGGCGGGCGCCGCCCGGCCGTGATCATGCTCGTCGGGTTGCAGGGCTCCGGCAAGACGACGATGGCCGCCAAGCTGGCCGTCCATCTGCGCAAGACTGGTGAGACGCCGCTCCTGGTGGCCGCTGACGTGTACCGCCCGGCGGCCGTCACCCAGCTACAGACCCTGGGCGACCAGATCAACGTCCCCGTGCACAGCGAGCCAGCCGGCACCGCGCCGGTAACCATCTGCAAGAACGCCATCAAGCGGGCGACGCGCGAGCAGCTCTCCGTCGTCCTGCTCGACACGGCCGGCCGCCTACAGATCGACGAGCAGATGATGCGTGAGGTGGCCCAGATCCGGCAGAGCGCCGAGCCGCGCGAGGTCCTCCTGATCGTCGACGCCATGACCGGCCAAGAGGCCGTGGCCGTGGCCGAGGAGTTCCACAAGCAGACGCCGCTCACCGGTCTGGTTCTCACCAAGGTCGACGGAGACGCCCGCGGCGGCGCGGCGCTCTCTATCCGCAGCGTCACGGGCGTGCCGATCAAGTTCATGGGCGTGGGCGAGCGGCCCGCCGATATTGAGCCCTTCCACCCCGACCGGTTGGCGTCGCGCATTCTGGGCATGGGCGACGTGCTCACCCTCATCGAGCGGGCCGAGGCATCGTTCAGCGAAGAGCAGGCCCGCCGGATGGAGGAGCAGCTGCGCACAGCCTCCTTCACGCTGGAGGACTTTGTCGAGCAGTTGCAGGCCATGAAGCAGATGGGCCCGCTGAGCGACCTCCTCGGGATGATCCCGGGGATGCAACAGGTCACCAAGCAGTTGCCGGCCGGCGTCGCCGAGGAGTCGATGAAGGTCACGGAGGCGATCATCGGTTCAATGACGCGGCACGAGCGCCGTAGCCCCAAGATCATCAACGCCTCGCGCAAGCGGCGCATCGCCCGCGGCAGTGGCACTACCGTCCAGGAAGTGAACCAGCTGCTGCGGCAGTTCGGTCAGATGCAGCAGGTAATGAAGCAGGTACAGCAGGGCCGGGGCCGTGGTCTGCTGTCGCTCTTCCGTTAGCCGTTCGGCCGCTTCTGGTGTATAATCGCAGGCAGTAAGCCTAGACAAAGAGGGTACAAGTCACGCATGGTAATGATCCGACTTCGCCGCGTAGGTGCCAAAGGACAGCCCAGCTACCGGGTCGTGGTAGCCGACAAGCGCTCGCCGCGAGACGGACGCTTCATCGAGAACATCGGCCACTACAACCCGCGCACCGACCCGCCCACCGTCAGCATCAAGGCGGAGCGCGCTGTGTACTGGCTGCAGCAGGGCGCACAGCCCACCGAGCCGGTTCGCCGGATGCTGGACTCGCTCGGCATCCTGGCCAGCATCGGCAAGGGCAGCGCTGAGGCAGCCCCTGCTGAGAGCGCCTAGGCGAGCCCCCGTATGAAAGACTTTGTGACCTATATCGCCAGATCTATCGTGGACCAGCCCGACAAGGTGGAAGTCACGCAGATTCGCGGACGCAACGCCACCATCCTCAAGCTACGGGTGGCCCCTGAGGATAAGGGCTGGGTCATCGGCAGGCACGGCCGCGTGGCCAACTCGATCCGCTCGCTCCTGCGCGTGGCGGCCGCCGACTCGGGCCGCAACGCCATCCTCGAGATCGAGTAGATGCGCCCGGCCGACCGCGCACCAGCCGGGCGACGCCCCCTCGGGGGCGACGCCTCGCATGGTGTTTCCCGCGGCCCGGCCGGAGGCGATCACGTTCTGTTTCTCGTCATCGGCCGCGTGGCGGCCCCGCGCGGTGTGCGGGGTGAGCTGCGCGTGAACATCGAGACCGACGCTCCGGAGCGCTTTGGCGACCTGGAGCGCGTCCTGCTCGGCGAGGACCATGTCCCCTTTCGCGTGGAGAGTGCCCGCGTTCATCGCGGCCAGGCGCTGCTCACGCTCGAGGGCATCGAGGACCGTGACGCGGCCGAAGCCTGGCGGGGCGCCTACGTCTACGTCCTCAGCGACGATGCCCTGCCCCTTGAGGAGGGCGAGTACTACCACCACCAGATCGTCGGGCTGGAGGTGGTGACTGAAGACGACGAGGCGCTCGGCCGCGTAACGGAGATCCTCTCCACCGGCGCCAACGACGTCTACGTCGTCCAGGGCCGCCGCGGTGAGGTCCTCCTGCCGGCGCTGGAGGGCGTCATCCTGCGCGTCGATCTGGCCAGTGGCCGCATGCACGTGCGCGTCCCCGAGGGTCTCCTCTAGAGCGCGCCCAACGAGGCCAGGGGTCCGCCGATGAGCGACATCCGCTTCTGGCTTGGCTTCAACCTCGTTCCCTATATCGGGCCGATGCGAATGCGCGCCCTGCTCGCTTACTTTGGCGACCTGGAGGGCGCCTGGCGGGCCGACGCCGCCCACCTGCGCGCCGCAGGGCTCCCGCAGAACGCCATCCAGGAGCTCCAGTACCGCCGGCTGACCCTGGACCTGGACGCCGAGCTGCGCAAGGTGGAGGAGCGGGGGCTACAGCTCCTCACCTGGGAGAGCGAGACCTACCCCTCCCTCCTCAGGAACATCGACCAACCTCCGCCGCTCATTTATGTCGACGGCCAGGTCACGCCGGATGATGACTGGGCCGTCGCGATCGTTGGCACGCGTGACGCCAGCCCTTACGTCTTGCGCGTGGCCCAGCGTTTCGCCGCCGGGCTGGCGGCGAGCGGCGTTACCGTGGTCAGCGGGCTGGCCCTTGGCATCGACGGCGCCGCCCATCGGGCCGCGCTCGAGGCGGGCGGGCGCACCCTGGCCGTACTGGGCTGCGGGCTTGACGCGGTCTACCCGGCGCGGCACCGGGCCCTGGCCGCCGAGATCCGCAAGCACGGCGCGCTGATCTCTGACTATCCGCTGGGCACCCAACCGGAACCGAGCAACTTTCCGCCGCGCAACCGCATCATCAGCGGCCTCTCCCTCGGCACCCTGGTGGTCGAGGCGGGCGAACGCAGCGGGGCACTGATCACCGTGCACTTTGCCCTGGAGCAGGGGCGCGAGACCTTTGCCGTGCCCGGCAGTATAGACAACCGCAAGAGCGTGGGCACCAACACCCTGCTGCAGCGCGGCGAGGCCAAGCCCGTCATGGACGTGGCCGACATCCTGGAGGAACTGAACCTCGCCATGGTGCCGCAACAGCGGGTCGTGCGCCAGGTGGTCCCCGAGACGCCCGCCGAGATCGCCCTGCTGGAGCACATCTCCGCGGAGCCCCTACACCTGGATGAGCTCGTGCGCCGCTCGGGATTGCAGACGTCGGTCGTCTCGAGCACCCTGACCATCATGGAGCTCAAGGGGCTGGTGCGCCGTGTGGAGAACATGAGCT
>JAAZBY010000559.1 GCA_012513595.1 Chloroflexota bacterium | reverse complement strand
GCTCCTACGATCAGGCCGTGGAGATCATGGAAGCGCTCATGGACCTCGAGGATAGCGACGCCACCGAGGCGATGCGCCTGATGCCGAGCACCCGAGAAAAGTTCCAGTTCCCCAAGCCGCTCTAGAGCGAGGCGAACGACCGACGCGTCCCCCGCAGCTCTCGCTGCGGGGGACGCGCTTTTCCTCGGCCCGCTGCCATCGGGCGCGAGCCGACGCCCCTGCCCCGTCGTGCGGCGGGCCCTCACGACCGCCATGCTGCACGGCAAGCCGCTTGCCCTTTGCGGCCCCGACAGTATAATAAGGCCCGAGCGTGAGGCGCGTCCGCCGCGCCCCGGCTGATTACCCCTGTCGCGCAATATGCCCACACCTGCGGGCCGAGCGGCCCATCCCGGTCCGTTCCTGCCCGTGTCGCCCATCGCGCAAGAGGCCCGCCCCATGGCGACACTCTTCCCAGAGCGCGGCGCTGGCCACCGTCATCCTGTGGGCAACCGATAGCCTGGTAGCGCACCAACCCTGATGAGGAGAGTATGGTCGCACGACCCACCCAATATTCCGCCGAACAGATCGTCGAGCTCGAGTTCCTCGAGGCAGTGCGCCGCCGCCCGGGCATGTACATCGGGAATAACTCGATGCACGGCCTGCATCACATCCTGCTCGAGGTCCTCGACAATGCCGTCGACGAGTGCATGGGCGGGTTCGCCTCCCGCATTATCGTGGTTCTGGAGCCCGACGGCACCGCCTCGGTAGACGATGACGGCCGCGGCATCCCCATCGAATGGAAAGAAGATGCCGGCATGAGCGCCCTGACCCAGGTCATGGTGCGCCCGCACGCCGGCGGCAAGTTCGGCGGCGAGGATTCGGCCTACTCCGCCTCGGGCGGTCTGCACGGCATCGGCCTGAAGTGCACCAACGCCTTCAGCGAGTTCGTCGAGGTCACGGTACGGCGCCACGGGCTGCGCTTCCGCCAGCGCTTCGAGCACGGCGGCATCCCCGCCACGCCCGTGGAGATCGTCGATGCCACCGGCCAGGTCGTGGGCCAGATCGACGAGCGCACTAGCCTGGTCACCGAGAGGAACAAGGCCGCCCTGGCGACGCATCTGCGCGTGGGCCGCCAGAAGATCGAGGTGCAGGCGGACGCTTCTCTGGGCACGGGCACCGACGTGCGCTTTCGTCCGAACCGGGCCTGGTTCGCCCGCGAGATGGACTGGCCCGACCATGAGTCCTTCGTCCCCTGGGATGCGGAGCGCCTCAGCACGCGCTTCCGCCAGGTCACCTACCTGTACCCGGGCGTGCGCATCGAGTTCAGCGACCGCCGCGGAGACCGCCCGCACCAGGAGACCTTCCACTCGGGCAAGGGGCTCGCCGACTATATCGCCTACCTCGCCGAGGACCTCGAGCCGCTCCACGACCCGATCCTGTTCGAGGAGACCACCGAAGTCGAGTCTGACAATGCCACCGAGGGCCGGGCCGAGGTCAAGGTTGAGGTGGCCATGCAGTACGCCGGCGAAGACACCCAGATCGTGTCGTTCGTGAACGGCATTCCCACGCCGTTGGGCGGCACCCACGTGACGGCCTACAAGGCCGGCCTCACCCGGGCACTGAAGGAGTTCGCCGCCGACAAGAAGCTGATCAAGAGCACGGACGCCTTCCGCGGTGACGATTCGCTCCTCGGCCTGACGGCGATCATCAAGATCACCATGAGCGCCACGCCACAGTTCCTGAGCCAGACCAAGGAGTGCCTGAACAGCCCCGAGGTGAACGGTCCGGTGCTGTCAGCCACCTACAACAGGCTGCTGGCCTACATGAACAAGAACGGCAACGTGGGCATCGGCCGGTCCATCGTCAACCAGGCGCTGGCGGCGGCCCGCGGGCGCGAAGCGGCCGCCCAGGCGCGCAAGCTGGTCATCAAAAAGTCGGCCATGGACGCCGGCGAGTTCGTGCTCGGCAAGCTGGCCGACATTCAGCGTCGCGGCGGCAGCCCCCTGGTGCCCCTGGAGCACACGACCCTCTACCTGGTCGAGGGAGACTCGGCCGGGGGCTCGTGCAAGTTGGCCCGCGATTCGCGCTATCACGCCATCCTGCCCCTGCGAGGCAAGATCCCCAACGTGGAAAAGGGCAGCCTGAACAACCTGCTCAAGAACCGCGAGATCGCCTCGATCGTGGCCGCGGTGGGCGCGGGCGTGGGGCAGGACTTTGACCTGGAGGCGATGCGCTACGGGCGGGTGGCCGTCCTGGCCGACGCGGACGTGGACGGCGGCCATATCGCCACCCTCCTGGCCACGCTCTTCTGGCGGCTGATGCGCCCGATGATCGAGGCAGGGAGACTGTACATCGCCGTCCCACCGCTCTACCTGGTCAAGAGGAAGGGCGCGGCGCGCGAATCCGCCTATGCCTACACGGAAGAAGAGCGCCAGACCATGGTGCGCGGGTGGGGCGGTTATGACCGCGTCGAGGTGCAGCGCTACAAGGGCCTCGGCGAGATGAACGCCGAGCAGCTGCGCGAGACCGTCTTTGCCCTGCCCGAGGCCGTCACGCGCCAGGCAGGCAGCAGCCCCCGCTTTGATGAGTCGAACACCCTCGAACTGGCTGATTTCGTGCATCGCGACCTCCGCGTCATCATCGAGGACGTCCGGCGCACGCGCAGCCTCATCGAGAGGCTGATGGGCTCCGCCGTGGCGCCGCGCAAGGAATGGCTCATGGCCACCGACTGGAGCGAGCACGTCGCGGAGGTCTAGGAGGAACTTGGTGCCACCCGTACGACGCAGACAACCCCAAACGCCACAGCAAGGCCGCCTGGCGGCCGACGCCGCGACCCCCGCTGCGCCGACCGAGGAGGCGGCCCAGGAACCGCCCGCCAAGGCGCCCGTGGCAAAAAAGCCGGCTGGCAAGGCGGCAGCCGCCCAGGCCCCGGCCAGCAAGCCCCGCGCCAGGAAGCGCTCCGCCGCCACAGCAGAGCCCCCCGCGCCTGCGCCAGACGAAAACCCGGCGCCCAAGGCCAGGGGCGGCCGGTCACGAGCGGCGACCGCCACCAAGGATTCAACGCCTCCGCCTGAGGCGCCCGCTCCACGGGCACGGCGTTCGCGACGCTCCGCCGCAGCCGGGGCTGACGAGGGCGGCAACGGCCAGGAACCGGCCGACGAGGGACACGTCATCCAGGACCAGCCCCTCTCCGCCTATATGGAGCAGGCCTACAAGCGCTACGCGATCGACACGATCCTGGACCGCGCCCTGCCCGACGTACGCGACGGCCTCAAACCGGTCCAGCGGCGCATCCTGTACACCATGCACGACATGCGCCTCACCCACACCGGGCCCACGCGCAAGTCCGCCCGTGTGGTGGGTGACTGCATGGGCAAGTACCATCCCCACGGGGACTCTTCGGTATACGACGCGATGGTGCGCATGGCCCAGGACTTTGCCATGCTCCACCCGCTCATCGACGGGCAGGGCAACTTTGGCTCG
Organism: Chloroflexota bacterium; assembly: GCA_012513595.1. The sequence goes on along the minus strand of JAAZBY010000559.1, from coordinate 4,436 downwards.
GCGGATGGTGACTCACAGGCGGCCATGCGCTACACCGAGGCGCGCCTGTCGGCCCTCGGCGAGATGATGCTGGCCGATATCGACAAGAACACCGTAGACTTTAAGGACAACTTTGACGGCTCGGAGCGTGAGCCCACCGTTCTGCCGGCTCGCTTCCCCAACCTGTTGGTGAACGGCTCCGCCGGCATCGCCGTGGGGATGTCGACGAGCATCCTGCCGCACAACCTCGGCGAGATCTGCGACGCCGTGGCGTACCTTGCCAAGCGTTGGGACCATCGCGATAGGGTCACTGCCAAGGACCTCATGAAGATCGTCCCTGGGCCCGACCTGCCCACCGGCGGTATCCTCTACCGCTACCGGGTACAGGGAGACCAAAGCGTGGACATGATCCTGGAGGGCTACCAGACGGGCAGTGCCACGCTGGTATGCCAGGCCAAGGCCGATATTCAGGATATCGGCGGCGGCAAGTCTGAGATCGTGGTCACCGAGTTGCCCTACCAGGTGCAAAAGAACACCGTCCTCGAGCGCGTGGCGACCGACCGTGACAAGTTCTCTGCCATCACCGACGTACGCGACGAGTCGGACTATCACGGCATGCGCGTCGTGTTCGAGGTGGGCCGGGGGATGGATCCTCGCGAGGCGCTGGATGCCCTGTTCACCTACACCCAGATGCGCGCCAGCCTCTCGTACAACGCCATGGCCCTGATCCGCATCGAGGGCGTGGCCCAGCCGCGCCAGCTCAGCCTCCGGCAGATGCTGGAAGAGTTCGTCCTGCACCGGCTCGAGGTCATCGTGCGCCGCGCCCAGTACGATCTGGAGCGCGCCGAGGCCCGCCTGCACATCATCGAGGGCCTGCTCAAGGCGCTCGACGCCATTGACGAGGTGATCGACATCATCCGCCGCTCGCGCACCACCGAGACGGCCCAGACCAACCTGATGCGCCGGCTGTCGATCACGGATATCCAGGCCACCGCAATCCTGGACATGCCGCTCAAGCGGCTGGCCGCCCTGGAACGCCAGAAGCTGGCCGACGAGGCCAAGGACCTGCGCGCCCGGATCAAGGACCTCAAGGGGCTGCTGGGCTCCGAGGAGCGCCAGCTGACCCTCCTGACGGAGGAGACCCGCGAGATCAAGGAGCAGTTCGCCAGGCCCCGGCGCACGATCATCGTCGATGCCGAGGAGGGGCACGAGGCCACTGTCACCATGGCGGACCTGGTCGTGCCGGCGGAGCCGCAGCGCCTGCTCTTGCAGGTGGACGGCGTCGAGCGGCGCGATGCGGGCATCAAGCGGCGCGGGCGCCGCCCGGCCAACGAGTACGTGCTCGGCGAGGTCGTCGTGGCGCCGGAGGCTACGGTCTATCTGGTCACCGACAGGGGCAGGCTATGGCTCGACGCCGTCGGCCGCCTGCCGGAAAAGGCCACCCCCTCGGCGCTCGGCCTGGCTGGCGGCGAACAGATCATCGCCTGCGGCGCGCTTGGGGAGGGGCCTCTGCTCCTCGTGACGCGCCTCGGCAGCATCAAGCGCATGACCGCGGCCGACGTGCGGGCGCAGGTTGGCACGGGCTGGGCGCCGATCATCGGCCTGGCCGAGAACGACACACTGCTGGCCGCCGGCAGCGCCTCGGACAAGGCCACCGTGCTCATCGTGACCACCGGCGGCGAAGGCGCCCCGGCCCGGGCACTGCAGTTCGCGGCCGACTCGGTCAACACGCAGTCGGGCCCGACGGCGCGGGGCGTGGCGGCCATTCGCATGATCGACGGGGACCCGCTGGCAGCGGCCCTGTTCGTCGAGCCGGAAGAGAACCTCTTCGTCGTGGCGGTGACGCGGCAAGGCCAGGCTAAGCGGATGCCGCTGGCAGAGTTCCCCACCCAGGGGCGCGCCGGCAAGGGCGTCCAGCTGTGGAAGACAACCAAGTCCAGCGGCCCGCTGACCGGGGCCGTCGTCGCGCGGCCGGGTGACAGCGTCGACGTGTTGTACGCGGATGGCACCTCGTTGTCCGTGGCCGTCAAGGACCTGCCCGAGGTCTCTCGTGCTGCGCGCGGCGCCGCCCTGCCGGCCGCCGCGCGTGGCCAGGCCCCTGATACCGTCGGGCTCAGCGTCCGCCTCTCCGAGTGACCTGTGAGCGGGCCCCGCGCCGTAGCGCGGGGCCCGCTCATTTGGGCGGCACCCGCCTCACGGGGCGCGGCAGGCGTCGAGATCGACTCCCCCTCCCCCTCTCGCAGCGGCCCCACGTGCCCTCGCTCTGCCCTTGCGCTCCAGCGCGTGCGGTGATAGGATGCCGGGCGTGGCTGTTGCTGGGTCAAACGCTTCGAGGAGGTCCGCTATGCCATCGTCTACCAGTATCACGATCTTTGGCGCTGGGAGCATCGTCTTCTCATTGGCCTTGGTGAAGGATGTCTGCCTCACCAAGAGCCTGTCGGGCAGCCGCATCACCTTCATGGACATCAACCAGGAACGCCTGGACATGATCCACAGCCTGGCCACGCGCTACGCTGAGGATCTCGGGGCGGACTTGCAGTTCGCCAAGACCACCGATCGCCAGGCCGCCCTGCGCGACGCCGCCTTTGTGGTCAGCGCCGCCACAGTGAACGACGAGTACTACAACCGCAAGGCCCGCGAACTGGCCGACAAGTACGGCTACTTTTACGGGCGCACCGGCATGCACCGATATTGGAACCCCGTGTTGATGCTGGACGTGGCGCGCGATATGGAGCGCCTCTGCCCGAACGCCTGGCTTCTGCAGGCTGGGAACCCCGTCTTTGATGGCACCACCTACGTCACCCGCGAGTCAAGCATCAAGATGGTGGGGCTGTGCCACGGGCACTATGGCTACCGCGGTGTGGCCAGCACCATCGGCCTGGACGTCGACAAGGTCACCTTCCAGGCCCCCGGCCTGAACCACAACATCTGGATGACCCATTTCCTCTACGAGGGCCAGGATGCCTACCCGCTCCTTGACCAGTGGATCGAGGAAAAAGCGGCCGCCTTCTGGGCGGAGAAGGAAAAGACCGACGCCGGCATCCCTATGCAGATGTCGCCGGCGGCGATCCATCAGTACAAGATGTACGGCCTGATGCCCATCGGCGACACGGTGCGGCGCGGTGGCTGGTGGTACCACGACGGCATGCCCGCCCGCCTGCGTTGGTACGGCGGCCCCTTCGGCGCCAAGGACACCCCCGAGGGACGCGACCGCGTCATCGCCGGGAAGGAAGCCAAGTACGCGCAGATGACCAAGGCCGCCTTTGACCCCAAGGTGCGGCCAGTGGACCTGTTTGGCGCCGAAAAGACGCGGGAACAGCACGTGCCGATCATTGACGCTCTGGTGAACGACCATGAAGGGCAGTTCCAGGTGAACGTGCCCAACAAGGGCGCCCTGCCCGGCCTCCCCGATGACGTCGCGGTCGAAGTCCCCGCGGTGGTGAACATCATGGGCATCCAGCCGCTGCGTGTTTCGCCGCTGCCCAGGAAAGTGCTGCTCGAGCACGTCTACCCGGAATGGCTGCGGATGGAGGTGGAGCTCGAGGCGCTCAAGACCCGCGACCGCTCCATGGTCCTGTGGAGCATCCTGGACAGCCACGAGACCCGCTCGTACGATCAGGCGCTGGAGGTGCTCGACGCCCTGTTCGCCCTCGAACAGACGGACGGCACCCCGGCCATGAAGCTGATGACGCCACTGAGCGAGTACTACCGTAGCGCCAAAGAGCTGTAGCAGAGATCTCGGCGCGGCCGCGGAGCGTAAGGGCCCCGGGCAGGTCGCGCCGCGCACGGTATGGCTTGGAACGGGTGATTGCAGCGGGCGCCAGGGTCCAGAAACCTGAGCGCCGAGGGAGGATGGCGTAGCAGAGCACAACGGACGGATCGGGAATGCGTCGGTGTCGCCGGAATCTGTTAGTGGAAGACTCTAGGAGGGAATCGTGTCTACGCCTGTCAACGTCACGATCATCGGTGCAGGAAGCGTGGTGTTCTCGCTGGCCCTGGTCAAGGACATCTGCCTAACAAAGGGCCTGTCTGGGAGCCACATCACCTTCATGGACATCCATGAGGGGCGCCTGAACGCCATCTACAACCTGGCCACCCGCTTCGGTGAGGACATGGGCTCCAGCCTCACCTTTGCCAAGACCCTGAACCGCGAGGAAGCGCTGCGCGACGCTGATTTTGTGGTCAACACGGCCACGGGCACGGATGAGTACATGATGCGCGCCGAGCGGCACGCGGCCGACGCGCTCGGCTTCTACTATGGGCGCTGCGGTACGCCCTACTCGATGACGGCCAACACGCAGCTGATGCTCAGCATCGCCAGGGACATGGAGCGCATCTGCCCGGATGCCTGGATCATCCAGGCGGGCAACCCGGTCTTTGACGGGACCACCCTCGTCACCCGTGAGACGGGCATCAAGATGGTCGGCCTGTGCCACGGGCACTATGGCTACCTGGAG
>JAAZBY010000558.1 GCA_012513595.1 Chloroflexota bacterium | reverse complement strand
GCTCGGCCAGGAGCGCGGCGACGTAGGGGGCCTGCAGCGCCTCGGCACCGGCGAACGAGCAAAAGTCGCAATAGACGCACTTTGCCCGGCAAAACGGGATATGGACGTAGACGCCGGCGGCTTCCATGGCCTGGCTCCCGCCCGCCTCGGCGGGCCCCCGGGCGCGCGCTATCTCTTGCGCTCGGCGACGCGGATCTCGGTGTAGACGCGCTCGCGGTTCTCACGGCGGCGGCGTTTGGCCCGCGGGGTCTGCTGGTCGGAGGGGCCGAAGCGGTCGGGGATGTCGACCTTTTCGACGGTCTCGCGGCGGCTGGCGCCGCGGCGAAAGAACTCCAGCGTGGCGGCGCGCAGCTCGCCGATGTGGGCGATCATCGGGTCGAGCGCCTCTTTGCCGCAGAGGGGCCCCTCGCTCGGCACGATCCGTTCGACGCGCAGGGCCTTGATCCGCTCCAGCGTAGAGAGCCAGGCCAGCGTGTTGGCGTTGGCCATGGCCGGCTCGGCGCCGCTGGAGACGTTCTCCCCGGCAAAGAGGATCTGCTCCTCCGGCAGGTAGACGCCCAAGGAGGCCGAGGTGTGCCCCTCGAGGTGATAGATGACGATGCGCCGCCGGCCGAGGTAGAGGATCAGGCGGTCGTCCACCTCGAGCTCGGGGAGGTCCAGGGCCAGGGCGGCGAGCTCGTCGGCCAGGGCGGCGCCGCGCGAGCGAAAGGCGGCGGCCAGCGCCTCACGGCCGGAGGCGTTGTACTTGGCGATCGACTTGGCGGCCGACTCGTGCCCCCAGGTGCGCAGCGGCCCAAAGACGGCGTTGCCGAGCATGTGCTCGGGGTGATAGTCGGTGTTGACGATGCCATAGATCGACGTGGCGCCGAGCGACTCGACCGTCTGCCGCCACTGCCGCGCCTCGGGCGGGAGCATGGGCGTGTCGACGAGCAGGGCCTGCCCGTCGGACAGGATCAGGCCGACCGTGCCGCCCTCATAGCCATCCTCGATATACACGCCACTGGCGATCTCTTGCAGCATCACGCACTCGCTTTCTCTCTCTACCCCGCGACCCGGCGGCGCGCCTCGGCCAGGATGGCCGGCAGATCGTCCGCCGCGACGCCGCCGCCCTGGGCCAGGTGCGGCGCGCCGCCGCCCCGCCCGCCGTGGGCCGCCAGCACCTCGCGGAGCAGGGTGCCCATGGGCACGTCCACATCGGCCGAGCGGGCCAGCAGCACCTGGGGGGCCGGGTCGGCCACGCCCAGGAGGGCCACGGTGCCCGCGGCGGCGATGAGGGTGTTGGCCGCCACGCGCATGGCGGCGGCATCGAACCCCTCGAGCACGCGGCACACCACGCGCCAGCCGTTGGGCAGCGTCTCGGCGCCGGCGGCCAACTCGGCGACGCGATAGGTCAGCAGCTCCTGGCGGGCCGCCTCCAGGGCCTTCTGGGTGGCGCGCTGCTCATCCTGCAGGCGGGCCACCGCCGCGGGCAGGTCGGCCACGCCGACGCTGAGCGCAGCGGCCACGCTCTGGAGGAGCGCATCGCGCCAGTACAGGTCGCGCTGGGCCCGCCGGCCACACAAGAACTCGACGCGCACCTGGCCGCGGCGCCGCTCGACGCGCCGCACGTGGATGGGCCCCACCTCGCCGGTAAAGGCGACGTGCGTCCCCCCGCAGGCGGAGGCGTCATAGCCCTCCACGCTCACCACGCGGATGCGCCCGGTGACGGCCGGCGCCTTGCGCAGGGGGAGCGCAGCGGCCTGCTCCTCCGAGTACTCGCGGGCGTGCACGGGCCGGTCCGCATAGACGATGGCGTTGGCGGCCTCGGCGGCGCGGGCCAGGTCGTCTGCGCTCAGGTCCGGGCTGTCCAGGTCGACCGTGCAGGCCTCGGCGCCCAGGTGGAAAGAGACCGTGGCGGCGCCCAGCGCCGCCTGGCAGGCCGCCGACAGCAGGTGCTGGCCCGAATGCTGCTGCATATGGTCAAAGCGGCGCTCCCAGTCGATCTGGCCGGAGACCTTATCGCCGGGGGCCGCTGCCAGCGGCGCGCCGAGGATGTGGACGATGCGGCCGTCCTCCTCGAGCACGTCGACCACGGGGACGCCGCCGAGCGTGCCGGTATCGTGCGGCTGTCCGCCCGAGGTGGGGTAAAAGCAGGTGGCGCTGAGAACGGCCGTCGGCCGGCCCTCGTGGGCGGCGGCCTCGACCAGGGTGGCGCTAAAGCGGGTGCGGTAAGGATCGGCCCAATACAGGCGCTCGGTAGGGGTCACGCTGTACTCCTCGGTAACACGAACCTGGGGGAGTATAGCACAGCCCCCCGCCCCGCGCCATCCGCCCGCGGTAGAAGGGGCAGGAGAAGAAGGACAGGATTTACAGGATTCACAGGATTGAAGACCTAGAGAAGAGGAATCCCTGTGTCCACCCTCCGACAATCCTGTCAATCCTGTTAATCCTGTCCTTCTTCTCCTGTCCTTCTTGTTCTTCCCAGTGGCGCG
>JAAZBY010000557.1 GCA_012513595.1 Chloroflexota bacterium | reverse complement strand
TGTTCAACCTGTTCGCGCTGGTCTGGCTGAGCCAGATCCTCTTTGGCGTGCGGGTGGCCGGCAGCCTGGGCGTGCTGGTGGGGCTGAGCACCGTGTTCATCGTCGGGTCGCTGGCCATGGGCGTGCCGATCTCGACGATCTCCCAGTCGCAGATGCAGGCCATCTATCTGTCGGTGTTCCTGGTGCTGATCCCGGCCATCATCATCTCGGGGCTGATGTTCTCCCGTGAGAGCATGCCGGCGATCACCTACTGGTACTCGGAACTGCTGCCCATGACCCACTACCTGGAGATTACCAGCGGCATCATCGTGCGGGGGGTGGGGCCCGAGACGCTTTTCATGTCATCGACGGTGCCGCTCCTGGTTCTCAGCGCGGTCTACCTGGCCGCCAGCATGGCGGTGTTCCGCAAGCGCCTGTAGCGCGGTGAAGGAGAACAGCATGAAGCGAAACGCGATCAAGACGCTCGGCGCGCTGGGCCTGGCCCTGCTCCTGGTGAGCGGCTGCGCCGCCGGCGATCCTGGCGAGCTGGCCGGCGCGGGCTTTCTGGCCGCGGCGGAGGTGGCCATCGCCCCGGAGCTGAGCGGGCGGGTGGCCTCGGTCGAGGTGTGCGAGGGGGAGGCGGTCACCGCCGGGCAGGTGCTCTTCCGGCTGGACGCCGAGATCCCCCAGGCCCAGCGTGACCAGGCCGCGGCGGCCGTCGACGTCGCCGAGGCCGCCCTCACCGCCGCGCGGGCCCAGGCGGCCAGCGCCCAGGCCCAGTACGACGCGGCAGTCCTCGGCGCCCGCGCCCAGGACGCCGAGGCGCGCGCCGCCGCCTGGAAGGGCACCCCGCCCAAGGAGTACCGCCCGGCCTGGTACTACCAGAAGGCCGAGCTCCTGGCCGCGGCCCAGCGGGAGGTCGATGCGGCCCAGAGCGCCCTCGACTATGCCCGGGCCGACCTGGAGGCCGAGCAACGCCGCGCCTCCAGCCAGGATTTCGTCGCTGCCGAGGCCCGCCTGGCCGCCGCGCAGGGCGCCTACACCACCGTGCAGGCCACCTACGCACAGGCCAAGTCCGCCGGCAGCAACACCCTGCTGACCGCCGCCCAGGAACGGCTGGACGCGGCCAAGGCCGAGCTCGACGCGGCCCGCCTGGACTATGAGCACATGCTGACGAGCGCGGCCGCCGAGTCGGTGGTCATGGCGCGGGCGCGGGTCGCCGTGGCGCGCGCCACGCTCGACAATGCCCGCGACGCGCTCCTCCGCCTGCAGACGGGGGACGATTCCCCCCAGGTGACGGCCGCGCGCGCCGCCGTCGAGGCGGCCGCGGCCGCCGTGGGCCAGGCCGAGGCCGGCCGCGCCCAGGCCGTGCAGGCCCTGCGCCTCGCCGAGGCCCAGCTGGAGCGCACGGCCGTCGCCGCCCCCGCCGACGGCGTGGTGCTGGCCCGCAACCTCGAGGCCGGGGAGATCGCCGTGGCCGGCGGCACGGTGATGCGCGTGGCCCCGCTGGATACGCTCGAGCTGGTCGTCTACCTGCCTGAGGATCGCTACGGGCGGGTGCTGCTGGGGGACCGCGTCTCTCTGACGGTGGACTCGTACCCCGCGCAGGCCTTTGGCGGCACGGTGGTGCACATTGCCGACGAGGCCGAGTTCACGCCGCGCAACGTGCAGACGGAAGAGGGGCGCAAG
>JAAZBY010000556.1 GCA_012513595.1 Chloroflexota bacterium | reverse complement strand
GCCGCAGCCGTCGCACTTGTCCTCGTCGATCAGGATGATGCCGTTCTTCTCCGAGCGGGCCAGGGCATTTCGCGGGCAGGCCGTGATGCAGGGGGCGTCGGCGCACAGGCGGCAGGAAATGGCCGTCATGGTGATGGGCTCGATGCGCACCACGCGGATGCGCGACATGCCCGGGTTGAAGCTACTCGTCTTGGTGGCTGAGCAGGCGTACTCGCAGAGGCGGCAACCTGAGCACTTGGCCGGATCGCAGATGATATGCTGATACTCTGTCGTCGCCATGGCTAGGCCTCCCCAATGCTAGGAACGGCTTCCGGCACCAGATCCTCCACGCCGATGTCTTCGGCGATATCCTCCAGCCCCAGGGCCACCAGCTTGGACCGGGGGATCAGGCCCTCCGGCGTCCAGCCGCGCGCCTCGTAATAGTCCGAGATCATCATGTTCAGCTCGTCATGGGTAAGGTGGGAGCCCTTGGCCGGGCCGGAGGGCACCGGGTCATCGAACACGCGATCCGGCAGCCAGTCGTCGGCGCGCGTCCAGCCCTCGCGGATGTTGAAGGCCTTCTTCAGGTTCCAGACCCGTTCCCCGACGGCGACGAGTTCCTCCGGCGTGAGGGGGATGCCGGTCGTCATGGTGTACAGGCGCGACACCTCCCCGTTGAAATCGGAGAAGCAGTTGCGCAGGAACTTGCAGAGCACCAGAGAGTCCAGGATGGCGGCAAAGTCCTCGGCCTGTTTGGCCAGCTTGCCGCGGCCCGGCTCGGCCTTGAAGCGGTCCACCTTGCCCTTGATGTCGGCCTCGTACACCAGCGAGCGGTTGTGGCAGGCGCCGCGGGTGCCCACGGCCAGGCCCATGGCGAAGGTCTTGAGGCTGCGCACGTCATAGCCGGGCAGTTCGAGGCCCTTGGAGTGCATGGCGAACGACTCGGAGCCCTTGCCCACCTTGGCCGAGGCCCGCTTGACGCCGTCGGCCAGCAGGTCACCGATCCCCTTACGGTGGGCGATCATGTCCAGCAGGGCCACGGCGGCGTCCTCGTTGCCAAAGTTGGGCTCCAGCCCGTCGAAATCGTCCTTGGTCAGGATGCCGCGCTCGAAACACTCCATGGCCCAGGAGACCACCACCCCGACCGACATGCCGTCCAGCCCCAGCTCGTCCGCATCCTGGAGCAGCTTGATAATCGCTGGTGCATTGCCGATGCCGCAGTTGGGCCCCAGGGCGAAGAGGGGCTCATAGTCAATGCCGGCGATGGCCCCCTTGAACTTGCCCTCCCGCACCTTGCTCCAGTGCTCACAGGCGATAGAGCAACCGGCGCAGGCCACCTCTTTTACCTGGTAGCGCTCGTGCAGGCGCTCGCCGCTGACTTCTTCGGCGTGTTCAAAGACCGTCTCGCGAAAGTTCCGCGTGGGCAGCACGCCGATCTTGTTCATGTTGAGCACGTTGGAGGGAGTGCCCAGCACGCGGTACTTCTCGGTGCCGGGGCCCTGGGTGATCTCGATGAGCCGGCGCGTCTCTTTGAGGAGACCCTCCGGGTCCGCCACGGTGACGGGATGCGAACCGCGAATGGCGAGGGCCTTGATCCGCTTGGAGCCCATCACCGCGCCGTTGCCACAGCGGCCCACCTGGCGGCCATCGTTGTCGATCAGGGCGAACCGCACCAGGCTCTCACCGGCCGGCCCGATGGCGCTGACGCGCACGTTCTCGTCTCCGAGGCGCTCGCGCACGGCGTGCTGCGTGGCCTGGGTGCCCTTGCCCAGCAGGTCGGTGGCGTCCAGGAACTCGACGTGGTCATCGTCGATGAACACCGTGACCCACGCAGCGGCCTGCCCCTTGATGACCAGGCCGTCCCAGCCGGCCCGCTTGAGCATCTCGGAAAAGAAGCTGCCCGAGAGGGAATCGCCGATGAAACCGGTCAGGGGCGATTTGGCCGCCACGCCGTGCTTGGTGCCCACCGGCATGGTCGTTCCGGCAAAGGCGCTGCAGGCGAAGCAGAGGGCGTTATCGGGGCCCAACGGGTCACACCCGGCCGGCGTGTTGTCATAGACCAGTCGAGTGGCCAGGCCCACGCCACCGAGGTACCTTTTCAGGAACTCGGCGTCAACGTTCTGCACCCACGACTGGCGGGTGCTTACATCGATATGCAGGATCTTTCCCGAGTACGAGTACATGACTCTAGCCTCCTGCTTCCACGAACATAAAAATGAGGCGTTGACCATCTTCCGGGAGGGCGTCCAGATCGGAGACCACACGCCTTCCATCGACGTTCAGCATGTAGGACGGAACAAGGCCGAAACTGTGAGGGACGATCAGTGGACCTAACAAAGCGGGGAAGTCGGCAGCAACTTGGCGCAGCACATCCCGGTAGGAGGCCGTATCGCCGACTCGGACGACGACCTCCCGCGCATTCGCAAGACGTCGCGACTGGCCCAGGAACTCCACAACGAGTTGCATCAGTGGAAGGTTCTCCGGCAGGGCTGCAGCACGGGCCCGACCGCACCATATCCGCTGCCCAAAATCAAGACAAAAACTAACCGATTACTCTTGTTGGCGGCCGAACTCGGCAGCCTCCAAGCGGCCACCAGGCCCTTGCCGCCATTATACTCCGGCCCGCGCCCGAGGGCAAACAGGATCCCGCCGGACCGGCCTGTCGCCGCCTTTGACAACCCGCCAGCACCTTCCCATAATTGGCCGGCTAGTTGCCCGTACTGTCCGCCTGGTATCCGGAGCAGCCATGACTAGGTTCCGACGTTTCCTCGCCGTCTTGCTGGGCACCCTGGCCGCCCTGCTGGCCCTCTACGCCTGCGGGGGCCGGGGCCCTTCGCCCGCCCCCACGCGGGACTACCGCGCGCAGGAGACCCAGGTGGCTGCCAAGCTCGCCGCCACCCTCACGGCCAAAGCACCCCCTACCGCCACCATGACGCGGTCGCCGGTGCGGCCCACGTCGACGTCTGTCCCCAGGGCCACCGCCACGCCGACCCTGGCCCCCTCCCTGCCCCTGAGCGGGGAACAGCTGGCCTACGTGCGCATCCTCCAGGACACTAGCACCAACATTGTCCTCAGCGACGAGGCGCAGCAGGCCGAACAGCTGCTGACCCACTTTGTTGAGCAGCAGAACATGTGCGATGTGACCTGGGCGCCCGACGGCGAGTCGCTCGTCTTTGTAAGCGCCCACGACTTTGTCCATAGCCGCGGCAACGAGCGTAACGTCTTTGTCATCCGTGCAGATGGCGCCGGCCTGCGCATGGTGACCGGCGACTATGTGGACCCACAGGCGGCGGCGGGCCCCTATGTCACCCTGGCCGGCCAGGTCGTCGGCTGCCAGGGCGCAGCCCTGGTGGCGGCCCAGGGCGTCCCGGCGCCGGTGGCGACCGACAACACGGGTGCCTTTGAGCTCATCGGCGTGCCCGTGGCGGCCCGTTGGGTGCGCGCCATCTGCCCCGGCGGTACCCACGTCTTGCAGGGGGACGTCGACCTGGCTCTGTCCGAGGGCAGCAACCCCCCGGTAAGCCTGGAGGTCCAGGCCACCGGCCAGGGCTGGACCCAGGCGGCCATGTCTCCGGACGGCAAGATGATCGCCGGCGTGGCCTATCGCTGGGTCCTCGACGCCGAGGGCAACCAGGAACACACCAACATTGCCGTCCTCCAGGATGTGGCCAGTGGTGAGCGGCGTGAGCTGACCCTCCCCGAGGAGATGAGCGTTACCAGCATGGCCTGGTCACCGAAGGGAGGCATCGTCGTAGCGGCTCTCAGCGGGGCCAAGGGCGTCGCGCTGTGGCGCTGGGATGCCCAGGGCAACAGCCTCGGCGAGCTGCTTTCCATCGCCAACCCCGACGACGTCATCTACTCGCTGCACAACCTGGCCTACTCCGCGTCCGGCGACCGCATCGCCCTGAGCCGCAAGAGCTGGGATTGGTGGGGCGAGGAGCGCTACAAGGCCGACCTTCTCGTGGTGGCTGCCGCCGGCGGAGACCCGCAGGTGGTCGTGGAAAGCGAATGGGGCGTGGCGGCCAGCCACCCGAGTTGGGCGGAGGATGGCCAGGTGCTTTACTACCAGGTCTCCGTCGCCAAGGCCGGTGACGGCTGTGCGAACACCGAGGGGGACCTCTGGCGCGTGCGCCTGCCGGCCGAGGGCGCTGAGGCGCCGGCACCGGAACCGTGGCGCGCAGACGGCCGTAGCTCCCTGCCCGCCGTTAGGCCGCGGCCAACGGTCACGCCAGCCGAGACGGGAGAGCCCGAGGTCGTTACGCCATGAGCCCGCTCCGGTACTGCGCTTGTTGGCGACCATCCGGCGGAAGCTGACAGGGCTCGCTGACAGTGCTATAATGACGTGACCATGTTCAAGAAAGGGTGATTCTCGGCATGCCAGAGCTTGCGAACCTGAACGTCTACGTATCAGCGCTCCTCTTTGTGCTCGGTGCCTACCTTCTGGCCCTTTACGTAGGCCTGATCGTGTGGACCTACCGAGACGTCCGGGCGCGCTCGCGCGACGTGCTGGCGCACATCACCGCGCCGCTCCTGGTGGCGGTGTTCACCCTGCCCGGGCTGCTGGTCTACGTGCTGCTGCGGCCGCACACCACCCTGGCCGAGGAGTATGAGCGCAGCCTGGCCGAGGAGGCCATCCTTCAGGACCTCGATGAGGACAGAGTATGCCCTTCCTGCCGGCGGCGCGTGGAGGCCGACTTTCTGGTGTGCCCCTCCTGTCACCAGCAGCTGCGGCTGCGCTGCGTCGGCTGCGGACGCCTGCTGCACCCCGAGTGGGACGTCTGCCCCTACTGTGGCCTGTTCCGCGAGCAGGACGGCCAGCAGGCGTTGGCCCCGGCCGGCGCTGCGCAGCCCCTCGCTCAGGGCGGTTCTGGCCAGGCCAGGAGCGTTACGCCGCGCAGCGCGGCCAGGCGATCGGTGGAGGAAGAGTTCGAGTTCCTGCGCACGAACGCCAGCGAGTTCTTTGCCCCCGGAGGTGAAGAGGCCGAGCCGCCCAGCCGCCGCGAGTAGCCCGCCGCGCGGCTGGCGGGCGCCACTGGACCCTAACCGAGCCGCACGTGCGCCCAGATACCCATCTTTCTCAGCAGGTGGACCAGAGCGTCCACCTGCTTTTCGTTCACCAGGCGGGCTCGCGCCGACACGGCCGGCCCCAGCAGGGCGCGTACCTCTTGCACAGCCACGATCTCCTGCATGGTTGCCTCGTCGGCCGTCTCCAGCAGCACCACCCGTCGCAGGAACGCCCGTCCGTAGCGCCCTCCCCAGGCTTGCAGAGCCACCTGTGCTGCGGCATCCAGCGTGCCCCGGCAGAGGCGCCTCAGAAAGTTCACGATCTGCTCGATGCGGATATCGGCGTCCTGGCTGTACCACACCGATTCCGGCGTCACCCGGTAATGGGCTATGCCGTTCTGAGCGCGCCACTCGGCAAAGCGCTCCAGACGGTAGCGGTCGTACATGGTACCCGCCACGGGGATGGTGACGTCGAGCGACTCATCCCCCGTCACCACTGTGGCGGCGGGCGTATCCTCGCGCGCTTCTTCTTCGGCCACATGCTCCTCGATAAGGAGGCGCCCGCGCGCGGAAATGCGGCAGGCCAGCGCCTCACCGGCCAGGCTCAGCCCCAGGTCAACGACCCCCAACCAGTAGAGCGAGCGGGTCACCAGATGCGTGGCCAGCGATCCTTCCACCTCGTCCCAGTGCTCAAAGCCAGTGGCGAACTCACCGGAGGGGGCTCGCCGAGCGAAGGCGCTGTCGAAATCGCCGTCGGTGCGCAAATAGTCGGGGCGCACGCGCTTCAGGAGGGCCCGCAGATCCTCCAGGGTGATCCAGGCGCCCGGCGGCGTCTTGGCCAGCACCGCCAGGAGATGGCGGCGCGCCACGGGCAGGGGCCGCGCAAGGCGCTCTTCCTCCCCAAAGACGAGGCCGGGCAGCAGGAACAGCTCGTTCCAGTGCGGGTCGTCGCGCCAGGCAACATAGATGGCCCGCTGCCGGCGCAGCTCACCCAGCCGGAGCCAGTCTCTCGCCCGCAGGCTGGGCTGCAGGCCCCGGGCCGTCTGGCGCACCAGGCGCAGCCGCCAGAGGAGCTGGCGCAGAAGCGCCAGCCGCTCCGGCTCTCGCGGGCCGAGCAGGCGTGGCCCGAGGTCGAGGGCGGCAGGGTCGTAGCCGGGTTGGGTGGGGTCGGGCTGCGGGTCCATCGCCGATATCGTTCCCCGGCGCAGGCGCACGAGCACGGCCAGGGCATCCTCACAGAGGGCATCGTCGGCCAGGGCTTCCCGTGGCACGGACGGCAGGCTGGCCAGCCCGGGCGCCACGTCCTGCGCTGGCAGCAGCCCCACCACAAGAGCCCGCAGCTCATCGGGGATCAGGACGATCTCACCGAGCGAGGCAGCGGTGCTGCTGCCGTAGGCCCGGTAGACAAAGCCCTTGTAGTACAGCTCCTCCAGGGGGTTGGCCGGCGTCAGCCAGGGGCGCTCGCGTGCCAGGCGTGCCGGCCCCAGGCGAAGCAGGCTCCCGTAGCCGCGCAGCCGGTGCGCCGGCAGGGCGCCGCCCTCGCGGATCAGGGTCGCCAGCGCCTCGCGGGCCTCCTCTGAGAGCGAAGCGACCACCCGCGCGGCATCGTCAGAGGCCAAGATCGCCTCGGTGAGGGCGCGGACGTCATCCAGGCCCTTGCCCAGCGCGGTGCCCGTGTTCCAGGCAGAGGCGATCGCCTGACGCAGCGGCAGGGGATGATCGCTTAGGCAGCGGTACAGGTCTTTCACTTACAGGGCACCTCCGCCGGCATTATACGAAAGGGCCCAGCCAGCGGGCAATCGCCGTCAGCGCGCGGCCTCCGCGAGTCATGCCGAGTATGCTTTATTCCACTTCTCTCCTCTCCCCTCTCTACGTCTGGCTAACTTGCCAACCGTTATGAATGCGAGTAGAATGCAAGGTAAGCATCTATGCGCAGCGCGGGCGATGCGCAGGTAGATGCCACCCAGCCCGTAGCAGCGCTCTCCCGCGAGGTGCGTGAGTGATCAGGCCTTTCGGTTTGCACGACATCACCGTGATGAGGCAGCTTCAAAAGCAGAGCGTGCCGCTGGACCTGCGCCGGCAGGTGCTCTATCGGGATGC
>JAAZBY010000555.1 GCA_012513595.1 Chloroflexota bacterium | reverse complement strand
GTCAAGCTCTGGAAGCACCACGCCGCGCAGCCCGAGGCCGACCGGGTGAACGCCGTGGCCCGCGAGCGGGGTGAGGGCTGGCTGGCGCGTTACGGCGGCAAGATCTCGTCCGAGTGGTTCTTCCCCAAGGCGCTGCAGATCCTCGACGAGGCCCCCGAGATCTATGCGGCTGCCGACCGCCTCATCGAGGCGGCCGACTGGATCGTCTGGCAGCTGACCGGCGTCGAGACGCGCAACTCCTGCACGGCCGGCTACAAGGCGATCTGGTCCAAGCGCGACGGGTTCCCCTCGCCCGACTTTTTCGCGGCGCTCGACCCGCGCATGCGCAACATCGTCGACGACAAAATGTCCCGCCAGATCCTGCCGCTGGGCGCCCGGGCCGGCGGGCTGACGGCTGAGATGGCCAGGGCCACCGGCCTCCGCAAGGGCACCGCCGTGGCGGTTGCCAATGTGGACGCACACGTCACCGTGCCGGCCGCCCGCGTGGCTGAGACGGGCGTCATGGTCGCCATCATGGGCACCTCCACCTGCTACATGGTGCTGGGGGATGAGGAAAAGATCGTCCCGGGGATGTGCGGCGTCGTCGAAGACGGCATCCTGCCCGGCAAGTCGGGGTTCGAGGCGGGCCAGTCGTGCGTGGGGGACCATTTCGCCTGGTTCGTCGACCATTGCGTGCCGGCCGCCTACCAGCACGAGGCCGAGGAGCGCGACCTGAGCCTGCACCAGCTGCTCGAGGAAAAGGCCGCCCTGCTGCGCCCCGGCGAGTCGGGCTTGGTGGCCCTGGACTGGTGGAACGGCAACCGCTCGGTGCTGGTGGACGTCGACCTCACCGGCCTCCTGTTGGGTGCCACGCTGGCCACCCGCCCGGAGGAGATCTATCGGGCACTCATCGAGGCCACCGCCTACGGCACCCGTGTCATCGTGGAGGCCTTTGAGGCCAACGGCGTCGCCGTCAAGAGCATCGTGGCGGCCGGCGGCCTGCCCGAGCGCAACCGCCTGCTGATGCAGATCTATGCCGACGTCATGGGGCGGGAGTTCCGCATCATCGGCACCCAGCAGGGTGGGGCGCTCGGCTCGGCCATGCACGGCGCGGTGGCGGCCGGCGCGGCCGCGGGTGGCTATGACGACATCGTCGCGGCGGCCCACCGCATGGGCAAGCTGAAGGATGAGACCTACGTGCCCAACCCCGCGGCGTCGGCCGTGTACGACCGGCTGTACGCCGAGTACGTGGCCCTGCATGACTACTTTGGCCGCGGCGGGAACGACGTGATGAAGCGGCTCAAGGCCATCCGCGCCGAGGTGCTGCGCGCCTCTCAGTAGTGCCCGCCGCCCGCCAGCGGGCGCCATGTGAGACCACACGGGCGGGGCCCCCCAAGGGGGCCCCGCCCGTCCTTCATCCCCTACAGCAGAGACTCGGGGTCCACATCCACCCGCCAGCCAAGGGGCAGGCGCAGGTCACGCAGGAGCGCGGCCGGGTCAGGCCCGCGCACGAGCAGCTGCCACCGGTAGCGGCCGCGCACCCGCGCGTAAAAGGCGGGCGCCGGGCCGATGAGGTCCATCTCCGGCAGGCCCCACTGCGCGATCCGCTGCCTCAGCAGGCGCGCCAGGCTCGCGGCCTCCTCGCGGGCGC
>JAAZBY010000554.1 GCA_012513595.1 Chloroflexota bacterium | reverse complement strand
TGGGGTCGCGTGGCGATTGAGTACGTCAACGACTGGCGCACGCGGGGTAGCGAATAGGTGTGGCGAGAATCGTCCTTCCGCAACCGCATCCCGGCCAGATTCACGTGCGGGCCAACGCACGGCGTTTCAACCTCGTGGCGGCAGGCCGCCGGTGGCGCAAGACGACGCTGTTCATGGCGGTAGCCGTCGAGGGCGCGATAGCGGGCCAGACGTGGTTATGGGGCGCGCCGACCTTTGACCAGGTGCGATTGGGGTGGGATGAGGCGCGCAAGGCCGTGGGCCAGTACGCCACGTTCACGCAGCAGCGCATGATGGCCGAGTTTCCGCATGGTGGGCGGATCATTTACCGCTCACTGGACGATCCCGACAACGCGCGCGGCCACACCGCCGACGGCTTGGTGATTGACGAGGCCGGCGACGTGAAAGAGGCCGCATGGTACGAGGTCCTGCGGCCCATGCTGATCGACACGAACGGCGCGGCCTGGGTCGGGGGCACGCCCAAGGGCCGCAACTGGTTCTGGCGAGAGCACCAGAACGCAGCGGGGCGAGACGATAGCCGGGCGTGGCGGGCGCCGACCCTCGGGGTGCGGGTGGAGGAATCGGGCCTAACACGCGAGCCGCACCCATTGGAGAACCCACACGTCCCACTCAAGGAAATCGAGAACCTATGGCGGACGATGCCGGAGCGGGTGTTCCGGCAAGAGATTCTCGCAGAGTTTCTTGAGAATGCCGGCGGCGTCTTTCGCCGAGTCCTGGAGGCGGCGACGCTACAGCCGCAAGCTCCTACCGCGCACGGCCAATACGTGATGGGCGTGGACTGGGGCAAGTCGAACGACTTTACCGTGCTGACGGTGATCGACGTGGTGCAACGCGAGATGGTGGCAATGGACCGCTTCAACCAGATTGACTACGCGGTGCAACGGGGCCGCCTCCAGGCGCTGGCCGAACGCTACAAGCCGACGGTGATCCTGGCTGAATCCAACAGCATGGGCGAGCCGATTATCGAGCAGTTGCAACGGGACGGCCTGCCGGTGCGCGGGTTCCAGACCACCAACGCGACCAAGGCGGCGATTATCGAGGGGTTGGCGCTGGCCTTTGAGCGCACGGAGCTACGCATCCTGGACGACGCGACGTTGGTGGGTGAGTTGCAGGCGTACGAGATGGACAAGACGGCCTCGGGCATGGTGCGTTACGGCGCGCCCGAGGGGCTGCACGACGACACGGTGATGAGTCTAGCCCTCGCGTGGGAAGCCGCCCACACTAGCGGCGGAGCGAAGGTGCAACGATATGCTTGATGCGGCAACGATAGTGCGGACCTCGTTCCTCCAGTGGCTCCTGGCCGTGGATAAGGAGCGCCGCGACTGGTACGGCTCGTACCGGGAGTATTACGACGGCGACCACGATACGCAGCTCACCGACCGCCAGCGGGCCTACCTGGAGGTCAAGGCGGGTGAGGAGTTCAACGCCAACTATTGCCCCATCGTGGTCGACGCGATGGCCGAACGCCTCAAGGTGGTCGGCTTTGACTCGGGCAACGATGCGGCGAACCGGGTGCTGTGGGATTGGTGGCAGCAGAACCGCATGGACGGCGCGGCGGGCATCATCCACACGGCAACGGTGCGCGATGGCGACGGCTATGTCATCACCGAATGGGATGCGGAGCACAATCGCCCCCGCTGGGTCCACGAGCCGGCTTTTGACGGCACCGACGGCGTGGAGGTGCGCTACTCACGCGAGCAGCGCGGCGTGCCGGCCTATGCGGTCAAGTATTGGCGGGCGGAGAGCGCAGAGCCGGAGGATGCCGGCTACCTGCGGCGCCTGAACGTCTACTATCCCGACCGGGTGGAAAAGTACGCCTCCGACGAACGCTCCGCCGGCGGCGACTGGCAACTCGTGGGCCAGGAGTCGTGGGTGGACGGGAACGGCGCGCCCCTGGGCATTCCGGTGCACCACTTCAAGCACCGCGACCAGGGCTGGGAGTACGGGCAGTCGGAGCTCAAGAGCGTCGTGCCCATCCAGAACGCCTTGAATAAATCCATCATCGACCTGATAGCGGCGGCGGATAACACGGCCTTTGCCATCCTGTTCATGCTGGGCGACGAGATCGACGCGCCGACCCTCACGCCGGGCAGCATCGTATCGAGCAGCCGCGCGACGGCGTTCGGGCGCGTGCCGGGGGAGAACCTGCAACCGCTCATTGCCCTCAAAGACACGTTCGCCCAGGAGGTTGCCAGGGTCACGCGGACACCCCTTCACTACTTCCAGGTGTCGGGCCAGCGCCCCGCCGAGGGCACGTTGAAGCAGGAGGAGACGGGCCTCGTCTCCAAGGTGCTCAAGGCGCAGGTGGACTTTGGCAACACGTGGGAGGACGCTCTGAAAATGGGCCTTCGCCTCGCCAACACGTTCGGCGAGGGCTACAGCCTCGACGAGGCGGCCACCCTCTCGACGTTGTGGGATAGTGCCGAGACGCGAGA
>JAAZBY010000553.1 GCA_012513595.1 Chloroflexota bacterium | reverse complement strand
GGCCTGGGCCCGGCCATCACCTTCCTGTTCGTGGGGCCGGCCATCAACATCCTGGCCCTCTCGTACACCGGCGTGGCCCTGGGGGCCGACTTTGCCGTGGCCCGGCTGGTGCTCTCTTTGGCCTTTGGCATCGGCATCGGCCTGATCATGGCGGTGATCTTTGCCGAGGACGCCTCCCCGCGGCTGGCCGGGGACCGCGGCGGGGACGGCGGCGGGCACGGCAGTGCTGTCGGCAGCGCGGTGCGCGTCGAGGGGCGGGTGTGGCTCTTCCTGGGGCTGCTGTTGGCCCTCCTGATCGTCGGGACGCTGCAGGTTCCCCTGCTGACCGACTCGTACGCCACCGTGACCCTGCCGCTCCACGGCGCCGAGCGCCTGCAGGCCACGCTGGACCGCCTGGTGCCCTACGACGCCTCTCGCGGGGAGGAGGGCGTCAGCGTGCAGGGTGCTTTGCTCATCGGCCTGCTGGCCCTGGTCGGCCTGACGGCCTGGCGGGGGCTGGGCCGCGTCGACGAGGGGTACAACCGCTGGACATGGGTGGCCCTGGCGGTCACGACCGTCACGCTGGTCGTGGCGGCGGCCGGGCTGGTGCCGCAGGACGGCGGGCTGAGCGTGCTCGTGCGCGGCAAAGCGGTGGCCACCGTGGGGCTGGTCGCCGCGCTGTTCGCCGTGGGGCGGCGCCTGTTCGCCGACTATGAGATGCAAGAGTTCCTCTGGGAGACCTGGCGCTTTGTGAAGGCGATCTTTCCGCTCCTGGTGGTGGGCGTCTTTGCCGTGGGGCTGGTGCGGCCGTTCATCCGGCCGGAGTGGATCCTCGCCGTGGCCGGCAGGAATACCGTCC
Organism: Chloroflexota bacterium; assembly: GCA_012513595.1. Next base: position 1,479 of record JAAZBY010000553.1, on the reverse strand, counting down.
TGGCCAACCTGGTGGGCGTGGTCTTTGGCGTGTTCATGTACTTTCCCACCCTTCTGGAGGTGCCCATCGCCAACATGTTCCTGGGCCTGGGGATGCACCGGGGGCCGCTCCTGGCCTACCTGATGGCCGACCCGGAGCTGTCGCTGCAGAGCATCCTGATCACCGCGCGGGTGATCGGGCGGGTGCGGGCCTGGGTGTACGTGGGCTGGGTGGCGCTGTTCAGCGTGCTGACCGGGCTGGCCTTTGGCGCCTGGTCAGACGGGGCCAGCCCCTGGACGCTGTTGGCCTACGTCGCCGGCGGGCTGGCGGTGCTGGCGGTGGCGCTGCGCCTGGTGGGCAGGCACAGCGTTCGGCCTCGAGTCGCGGGATCCGTTTCCGGCCAGCAGTAACACGAGCGTATAGTTGGAAGGAGAGAGATGGTTACCATAAAGGTGTTGGGCCCCACGCCGCCGTGCGCCAGGTGCCAGCGGGCCCTGCGTGAGGCGCTCCAGGCCGCCGAACGCTTCCCCGGCCAGGTGACGGTGGAAAAGGTCGACGCCCTCAGCCCCGAGGCCGAGGCCTACGGCATGGTCGTGACGCCGGGGATCGTGCTGAACGGGGAGCTGATCGCCTCCGGCAAGGTGTTGCCCGCCGACCTGCTCATCCGCCGCATCCAAGCGATCCTGGGAGGCTGAGAGATGGTGCATCTGGAAGTGTTCTCCGGCGACCCACCCTGCCCCGGCTGCCTGGCCATCATCGCGCTGGCCCAGCGCCTGGCCGGCCGCTACACGCCCGAAGAGCTGACCGTGACCGTCCTGCAGGGGCAGGAGGCCATGGCCAAGTTCAGCGAGTACGGGCTGGAGTGCGTGCCGGCCGCGGTGGTGAACGGTTCCATCCGCATCGAGGGGATGTGCCCTACCGAGGCCACCCTGAACAACGCCCTGCGAGAGGGGGGACTATGCCTGAGGTGACGGTGCACGCCTTTCTGTCGGTGCCGCCCTGCTCGGGGGGCATCGCCGTCAGGCGGGTGTTGGCGCGCGCCCGTGAGGAGTTGGGCGAGCGGATCGAGGTAGTCACGCACACCGGGCACGACGCCGCCTGGGACGCGTACCGCATCACCAACGCCCCGGGGCTGGTGGTGGGCGACCTGGTCAAGTTCGTCGGCGTGGCGCCCGACTATGAGTGCCTGGTGGGCGCCCTGCGCGAGGCCGGCCTGGCCTGAGGGAGGTCTGTATGACCGCAGACTGGTTGGACAAGCTCCTGGCGAGCCTGACGCCCGAGTCGTTCGGGGCGCTGGTGCGCCGGCTGGCGGCCGCCCAGGCGCCGGGTAACCGCGCCGGGGTGAGCTTGCCGGCCCTGATCGACGCCCTCACCGGCGGGGCGGACCTCGGCAGCGGGCCGCTGGGCTGGAGCCGGCAGTTACGCCTCAAGCAGGCCATCAGCGACCTGGCCGCCCGGACGCCGGGGCTCCGCTACATCGAGGGGGACGCTTGATGAGGC
>JAAZBY010000552.1 GCA_012513595.1 Chloroflexota bacterium | reverse complement strand
CTACAGACCCCGGGGGTCGTGACGGAGCCGCCCGCCGGCACGCTCCTAGATCCGGCTTTAGCCGGCGTTACCGGTAGGGCGGGGTTTTTGCGCCGCCGAGCGGCTCCGCAGGCCGTTTTCAGAGAAGTGCGGCGCCCCAGCGCCGCTCTTGCGCGGCAGACCGCGAAGCTGCGCGGCGGCCCCCTACGCCGGCCCAAAGGCTCGCCGCCGTCCGCGCGCCAGGGGCTCCCCCCGAACGGGGGCAGCCCCGCCCGGGCGGCTCCGCAGACTCCGCTCGGAATGACAACGCTAGGGCCGCCGCCCTGCGCCAGGCCCTCCGCCCCGCACGTGCCCGCGCCGCCTTTCACCTCCCTTCCGCCGCGGCCGGGCGGGTGCGGTAATCCCCCACGGCGATCAGGAACACCTGGCTGAACCCGTCGGGCAGGTTGGCGCCCTCCAGCAGCCGCGAGAGGAGCCGCGGCTCCAGCCGCCCGCGCGGCTCGTACAGGTTCACGTTGGTCGTCACGATCAGGGGCAACCTGCGCCGCAGCCGAAAGTCGACGATCTGGTAGAGCTTCTCGGCGCCCCAGGGCGTGTCCTGTTGGGCGCCGAGATCGTCAAGCACCAGGAGCTCCGCGTCGCGCACGGCGGCAAAGCGCGCGTCGAACGACTCCCCGCCGGCCCCCTCGGCGAACCCCTGGCGCAGCGATTCGAGCAGGTCGGGCACCGTCGACACGAGCACCGACCCCCCGCGGCGGTAGACGGCCGCCGCCGTGGCGTAGGCCAAGTGCGACTTGCCGCAGCCATACGGCCCGGCCAGCACCAGCCAGCCGCGCGGCTCTCGCGCGTAGGCCTCGCAGGCCTCTTTGGCGCGGGCCAGGCCCTCGCGGGCGGCGGCGTCTCCGCGGGCCAGTGCGGGGCGGAAGGTCTCGAACGACCAGCGCGCCATGGTGGCCTCATCGAGGCCGCTGCGGCGCATCATCTCCGCCAGGCGCCGCCGCTGGAGCGCCCGCTGCAGGCAGCCGCAGGGCCGCCAGGAGCCGTCGGGGTAGGCGGGGGTGGGCCCCTGCCAGACAAAGCCCTCCCCGCCACACCGCGGGCAGGGCGGCTCAGCGGGCTTAGCCATGGGCGGCCTCCTGCCCCTGCAGACGGGCCTGCAGGCGCCCGGAGCGGGCGAACTCGGCGGCGCTGGCCGGCGGGTCGCTGTTCGGGGCCGCCCGGGCCCTGGGCCGGGGGATGGCGCCGTCGGCGAACCACTCCAAGAGCCAGGCCATATTGTCCGGGTTGTAGCCGCGCCGGCACCAGTCGGTAAAGTAGGGGCGCAGGCGCTCGGGGGCCGTGCCGGGGCGGATGACGGCGCACACGGCCTCGTCGAGCACGGGGTGCGGGAGGCGCCCCGTCACCCGCCAGTAGGTCTGCACGGCCGGCGGGCGGCGCGCCGCGGCGGGCGGCAGGGGCGGCTCCTCGGCCGGGCTGCCGGGGCGCCCGGCCGGCTGGGGCGTGGGCGCGGCGGCAGAGTGCGCCCGATGCGCTGCCGGCTGGCCACTAGCGGCCGGGCTGGGAGGGGGAGGGAGGGGAGCGCGCCCGGCGGCGCGGCGCCCCTCTCTCCCTCTTTGTTTCTTCACGGTGGTACTCCTGATGGGATTCTTGGCGTCACGCGGCGTAACGGGTGGGGGTGGCGGGGCGCCACAGGGGCCGTCACACGGGGTGACCGGTCCGGCGGCGGCCTGTGGGGCGGGGGGTGTGGCGCGTTGTGACGGGTGCCCGGCCGGGGCGGATTCCGGCTGCGGGCCGGGCGCGCCGGCGGCGGCCTCCCACTCCTGGCGAGGGACGGCCCGGTACACCCGGGTGACGCCCTCGGCGGCGGGGTTGTCGCACACGATGAGGCCCAGGCTCAGCAGGCGGCGGGCCTGGCGCATGAAGCGCTGGCGCGTCCAGCCGAGGTCGTCGCCGAGGCGCTGGGCGGAGGCGTAACAGGCGCCATGGCGCATGCGGGCGTAGCGGGCGATGGCGCCATAGGCCACGGCGGCGGAGGTATCGCCGGTGGCGCGGATGACCCAGGAAGGGAGGACAAAGTAGCCGTCGTCGCGGTAGCCGTCGTCGCGGTTGGGGCGCGGAGCCATAGCGGCCTCCCCGTAGATATGCTGGCGCGTCTACAGGGTATCCAGGCCGAGAAGGGGCGTTCGTACGGGTGAGGAGGGCCGCGGCGGGCCGATGTGGAGTCGTCCCCTGCGCCGGCCCGCACACCGGCGGGGATGAGGACGGGACGCGCGAGGGGGACCGATGTGGAGTCGTCCCGTGCGCCGGGGGGGCACACCGGCAGGCATGAAAACGGGACGCACGGCGGGCGGGCGTGGAGTCGTCCCGTGCGCCGGGCCGCACTCGGCGGGCATGAAAACGGGGTGCGCGGCGGGCCGATATGGAGTGCGGCGCCCCAGCGCCGCTCT
>JAAZBY010000551.1 GCA_012513595.1 Chloroflexota bacterium | reverse complement strand
CGTTGGCGCAGGACTGGACGGTGTTCGTCCACCTGCTCGATGAGGTCGGCAACCTCGTCGCTCAGGATGACCAGCAACCCGTGCGTGGCAACTACCCCACCTCCTACTGGGACATGAACGAGCGCGTGGTGGACGGCCACTCTCTGGCGCTCCCTGCGGGCCTCGCGCCGGGACGCTACTTCCTGAACGTGGGCCTCTATCTGCTCGGGAGCGAGGAGAGGCTACCCGTCTCTGGCGAGGAGTCGCGGGGCAACTATGCCCTGGTCGGGCCGATCACTATCGAGGGGCTGTCTCCGTGACCGCACCGCGCGAGGGCGGCGCCGGCGGATGGCCGCGCCGCTCGTTCCTGGTGGGGCTGACGCTGGCGGCACTGGCGCTCTACCTGTTCCGCGCTGAGGCCAAGAGCATCTGGTGGGACGAGAGCCTGAGCCTCTACCGCGCCCAACTGGATATCCCCAGTATCCTCGCCAACCGCATCACCTACGGCACGACGAGGACGGTCGATCTCCATCCGCCGCTCTATTTCCTGCTGCTCCACGGCGTCATCCGCGCCCTGGGGGAAAGCGACCTGGCGCTGCGCCTGCCCTCGGCGTTCTGCGGGGCGCTCCTGGTGCCGCTCCTGTACGCCATGGGGCGGCGCCTGCGTGGGGAGGCGGCGGGCCTGGCCGCGGCAGGGTTGGGGGCCATGTCCCCATTCGTGCTCTGGTACGCCCAGGAAGCACGCATGTACACGATGGTCACCCTGCTCGGGCTGCTTTCCCTGTACTGCCTGTGGCGGGCCGTGGCCGAGCAGGACTGGCACTGGGCGCTGGGCCTGGGCTTGAGCGCCGCCGCAGGGCTGGTTACACAGTATCTCTTTGCCCTGGTACTGGCAGCCCAGGGAGTGCTCGGCGCCCTGCTCTGGGCGGCGCGGCGCCCGGGCACCGGGGTCAGCGCGTCGCGGGAGAGCAGGCGCCGCCTCAGCATGGTCCTGCTCGGTGGCCTGCTCCTGCTGGTGGCGGTGGGGGTCTACGCGCGGACGGCCTGGGGGTTGAAGGCACAGCCGGCCGCCGGGCGCGAGTTCGTGCCCCTGCCCGAGATGCTGCGCGACACTCTGAACTCTTTCAGCCTGGGGGCCTCGGTGGACCCGCAAGCGGCCTGGCCGCTGGACCTCGTCTTCCTGGCCGTGTTCCTGGTCGGGGCGTACGCGCTGTGGCGGCGCCCTCCGCGCGCGCTGGCCGGTGACGCCGCGCCAACCCTTGCCGCGCGCCTGGCCGGCCCCTGGGCCCTGCTCGGCACCGTCCTGACGCCCGTCCTGGGCATCTGGGGCTACTCGCTCCTGGTGGGGCCCATCTACATGGGCAGCCGCTACGTGATCATGTCCAGCCCGGCGTTTGCCCTGGGCCTGGGCGTGGGGATCGATGCGCTGCGATGCTGGAAGAGGCCGGTCGCAGCGCTGGCGGCCCTCTTGCTGGTGGCCGCCATGGGCGTCTCGACCTACCGCTACTTTACCCACCCCGCCTATCGCACCAAGGAGGACTATGCCTCCGCGGCGCGCCTGGTCATGGCCAGGGAGGCTGCCGGCGACGCCATCCTGCTGACGGCGCCGGAGAACATCACCGCGTTCGCGCACTATTACCAGGGGCGGCTGCCGGTGTTCCCGGTGCCCAGCGTGGCCCTCTCAGGGCCCCAGCGCCCGGAGCGCATCGAGGCGGATCTGCGCGCCGTGGTCGAGCAGGGTTACCGACGGGTGTGGCTGGTGCACTGCCGAACCATGTTCTCCGATCCGGAGGAGGCCGTGGCCGCCTGGCTCGAGGCGCACGCGCTGCTGCTCGAGCGGACGGTGTTCCCCAGCGTGGGCTCCCCGGTGACGGTGAGCGCCTGGCTGCCCGGCTCACCGCTGGAGGGGACGGCGCCGCCGGGCGCGGTGCTGGGCGTCTATGACGGGCGCCTGGCGCTCCAGGAGGTTACCCTGCGGAGCGAGCCGGCACCCGGCGAGGTCACCGAGCGTCAGCCCCTCCTGGCCGGCCAGGCCGACCTGCCCGCGCGGGCGGAGGCCGGGCGATCCATCACGGTCGCCCTGCGCTGGAGCGCCCTCGCGCCCCTGGGGCGCTACAAGGTCTCTCTGCGCCTGTACGACGCGGCCGGCGTCGAGTGGGCGCAACAGGACAGCCTCCCCTACATGTACCTCTCCACCGAGCAGTGGCCGTTGGGCAGCGCCGTTCGGCAAGACGCCCACCTGCGCGTGCCCCCTGGCACCCCGCCCGGTGGCTACCGGCTGCAGTTCGTGCTCTATGAGGAGGCGAACGGCCGCGCGCTCCCCTTCCGGAAGGCGGACGGAGGCGAGGAGGTCACGGCCCTCGACCTGGGCGAGGTGACGGTGGTCCGCAGCGTCGAATCGCCTCGCGCAGCGGACGTGCTGGCCGAGGGCGTGGAGCGCGCCCGCGTACCGGCCGGGTTCGGGCGCGACCTCGAGTTGTGGGCCTGGCAGGCGGGGCCGGAGGCCGCCAGCCCCGGCGGCAGGATCTTCCTCCACCTCTTCTGGCGGGCCCGGCGTGCCCCCGCCGAGGACTATCAGGCAGTGGTGAACCTGTGCGACGAGGCCGGCCGCATCTGGCACACGGAAACGCACTCCCTCACCGGTGGTGACGATGCGCCCACCGGCTGGTCGGCGGGGGAGCTCCGGCGCGGGATCCTGACGGTGGACCTGCCGGGGGAGGCCCCCGCGGGCCGCAACACGGTGCACCTGCTGGTGTACGCGCCCGCCTCGCAACGGTTCCTGTGGGTGGGGCGAGGGCCCTGGCCCTGGACGGGCCGACAACTGACCGTGGGGACCGTGGAGGTCCGCTAGCGGCACCTAGGGTGTCGGCTCCTCTGTTGCGATGGCTGCCACGCGGGCCCGCGTGATGCGCACCAGGTCCTCCACCGCCACGCGCAGGTTGAGGCCGCGCTCACCGGCGCTGACGTAGATGGCCGGGAACTGCCTGGCCGACGCGTCCAGGATCACGCGAAACCCCCTGTCCAGGAGCGCCAGCGCCGAGATCCCCCCGACCTGCAGGCCCGTGAGGGCCTCCGCCTCCTTCTGGGTGGCCATGTGGACCTTCTTGTCGCCGGCCGCCTTGGCCAGGGCCTTCAGGTCCAGCTCGCGGTCTCCGGGGACGATGGCCAGGAGCGGCCTGCCGCGCTGCGGCAGGGCCACCAGCGTCTTGAACACCTCGGCGGCGCTCACCCCCAGTACCTCCGCAACGCCGTCGGCAGAATGGATGTCGGGGGAGTAGCTGTGCGCAGTGTAGGAGATCTTGCGGGCCTCTAGCAGCCGCATCGAGTTCGTCTTGCGTTTCTCAGTCATCGCGCCCTTCCTCTCAGCGTCTGCCCCTGATGGTAGGCAGGCGGATGGTTCTTGTCCAGAGGTCCTACCTGGGCTATAATCGCCGCAGTGTGGTGCCCCGGGGCGCCACCCGGCAGCGCAGCCAGCCCCAGAGCCGCTCCCCCTTGCAGCGTCGCACCTACCCGGCCAGGCGATGGCCTGTTAGGCGCGGGCGCGCCTCCCGGTCAGGATTCATCCGCCGTCAGCAGGCCTGCCACGCAACCCACACCCTGTTTCCGGAGCAGATACCATGATTGTGATGAAGTTCGGCGGCTCCTCGGTCAGCACGGGCGAGCGCATCGCCAACGTGGCGCGCATCGCGGCGAAGGTCAAGAAGGAGCGCGGCTCCCCGCCGGTGGTGGTGGTCTCGGCCATGGGCGGCGTCACCGATAGTTTGGTGCGCGCCGCCGAATCATCGGTATCGGGCGACGCCCGCACCTACCGCCTGGTGCGCGATGAGCTCCAGCAGCGGCACGAACAGGCCATCGTGGACGCGGGGATCGGTCCCGAACACGGCCGCGGCCTGCGCGCCGAGCTTTCCGGCCTGCTCGACTGGTTCGAGACTCTCTGCCAGAGCATGCACACTCTGGGCGAAGTGACGCCTCGCGGGCTGGGGGTCGTCTCCGGCCTCGGCGAGCGCCTGTCGGCGCGCATCACGGCGGCGGCCATGCTCAGCCAGGGGCTGCCCTCCCAGACGGTGGAAGCCACGGACGTGATCGTCACCACGGCCAACTTTGGCGGCGCCGAGCCGCTTCTCGACGCCACGACCGTCAAGGCCAAGGCGCGCCTGCTCCCCTTGATTGCCGACAATGTCGTGCCCGTGGTCACCGGCTTTATTGGCGCCACGGCCGACGGCGCGCCCACCACGCTGGGGCGCGGCGGCAGCGACTACTCGGCCACCATCCTGGGGCGCTGCCTGTCTGCCGAGGAGGTCTGGATCTGGACGGACGTCGACGGCGTCATGACTGCCGACCCTCGCATCGTCCCCGAGGCGCGCACGCTGGCGACCATCTCATTCGGAGAGGTGGCCGAGCTATCCTATTTCGGGGCCAAGGTGCTGCACCCCAAGACCATCGCCCCGGTGTACGACATGGGCATCCCCGTGCGCGTGTTGAACTCGATGCACCCCGAGCGCCCGGGCACGCTGGTCGCGCGCGAGGCCACCGATACTCCGGTGGTCAAGGGGATCACGGCGATCCGCAACCTCAGCCTGGTCACCGTCGAGGGGCGTGGGATGCAGGGCGTCACGGGCGTGGCGGGGCGGGTGTTCTCCGCGGTGGCGCGGAGCGGCGCCAACATCCTGATGATCACCCAGTCCTCGTCGGAGCAGAGCATCTGCTTCGTGGTGCGCACGGTGGACGCTGCCGAGGTGGTGCGCACGCTGCGGGCCGAGTTCGAGCTGGAGCTGATGCGTCGCGATATCGACGACATCGCCCGCCAGGACGAGGCCAGCATCGTCGCCGTGGTCGGCGCGGGCATGCGCGGCAAGCCCGGCATCGCGGCGGCCGTCTTTGGCGCGCTGGGCGACGCCGGCATCAACATCATCTCTATCGCCCAGGGGTCATCCGAGTACAACCTCTCTCTGGTGACCACCAATGGCGACGTCGACCGGGCCGTACTGGCCATTCACAGCCGTTTTCGGCTCGGCCAGGACTAGGCGAGCCCGTACCCCTGCGGAGGGATGGATATGAGACGCATTCGCGCCGGAGTCCTCGGCGCCACCGGGGCCGTGGGGCAGCGCTTCATCGCGCTCTTGGCGGGGAACCCCTGGTTTGAGATCACGGCGCTGGCCGCTTCCGAGCGCTCGGTGGGCAAGGTCTATGAGGAGTCCTGCGTCTGGCGCCTGTCGGCGGACTGCCCGGCAGAGGTCCGGCAGATGGTGGTGGAGCCCACGGCCCCCGGGCTGGATTGCGACATCGTCTTTTCGGCGCTGCCGTCCGAGTTGGCTGGGCCGGTGGAGGAGGCCTTTGCCGCCGCCGGGTACGGGGTGTTGAGCAACGCCGCCCCGCACCGCGCGGACCCCGATGTGCCCCTGCTCATCCCGGAGGTGAACCCGGAGCATCTGGCCCTGATCAGTGAGCAGCGGAGGCGTCGCGGCTGGGAGAAGGGCTTTATCGTCACTAACCCGAACTGCTCCACCGTGGGCATGACCATGGCGCTCAAGCCGCTCGCGGACGCCTTTGGCGTCCACCGGGTGATGGTGACGACGCTGCAGGCCCTCTCGGGGGCCGGCTACCCCGGCGTACCCTCGCTCGATTCCCTGGACAACGTCATCCCGCACATCGGCGGAGAGGAAGAGAAGCTGTCGGGCGAGCCCCTCAAGATCCTGGGGCGCCTGAACGACGCGGCCACCGCGGTGGTGCCGGCCGAGTTGCGCATCAGCGCCGCCTGCAACCGCGTGGCTACGCGCGACGGCCATCTCGAGGCGGTCTCTGTGGAGCTAGGCCGGCGGGCCAGCGTGG
>JAAZBY010000550.1 GCA_012513595.1 Chloroflexota bacterium | reverse complement strand
TGGTGGCTGGTTCCGCCGTGTATCAATGCGAGGGGCGGGCCCTCCCGATCGGGAAGGCCCGCCCCTCCGCTGTGGCAGGTGTATGCTGGGCCTAGGCCTTGGCCTTGCCCTGCGCGGCCACGGCCGCCGCGGCCGCCGCGATCGCCTCGGCGTCACCGAGGTAGTAGCTCCTCAGCGGCTTGAGGTCGTCGTCCAGCTCATACACGAGCGGGATGCCCGTAGGAATGTTCAGCGCGGGGATCTCCTCGTCTGAGATGTTGTCGAGGTATTTGACCAGGGCGCGCAGGCTGTTGCCGTGGGCGGCGACGATGACGCGCTTGCCAGCGCGCACCTGCGGGGCGATGGTCTCATGCCAGTAGGGCAGCATGCGGGCCACGGTGTCCTTGAGGCACTCGGTGGCCGGGATCTCCTCCGGCTTCAGGTCGGCATAGCGCCGGTCAAACCGGGCGTGGCGCGGATCATCGCATTCCATGGCTGGGGGCGGCGTGTCGTACGAGCGGCGCCAAATGTGCACCTGCTCCTCACTGTGGCGTTCGGCCGTCTCGGCCTTGTTCAGGCCCTGCAGGGCGCCATAGCGGCGCTCGTTCAGCCGCCACGAGCGGATCACCGGGATCCACATCAGGTCCATCTGGTCCATGATGATCCAGAGGGTGCGGATGGCGCGCTTGAGGACCGAGGTGTAGGCGATATCGAACTCAAAGCCCTCGGCGGCCAGCAGCTGGCCGGCGGCGGTGGCCTCTTCAATGCCGGTGGGCGTCAGGTCTACGTCCTTCCAGCCGGTGAAGCGATTTTCCAGGTTCCAGGTACTCTGACCGTGGCGTACCAACACTAGCTTGTGCATGAGCATTCTCCGCTGTACGTTGCGACAGACCGTTCCACATACCCCGTTATTGTGCCCCAAGCGCCCGCCGGCGTCAAACCTCGGGGGTGTGGGCCGATCGTGGTACCGCGGCCGGGACGCGGGCGACGGCCAGGCATCGCGTTCTTTCCACGTTGACCGGGATGGGCTAGAATGGCGTAGAGCGCCGCGAAGGACACCGGAGGAAGCCATCGTGTTCGACCTGAAGGACCGTTTTGACCTGCGTCTGCCCGCCTGGGGACCGTACACCAAAAAGTACATGGGCGTCTCGCACCTGCCCGACCTGGCCAGCGGCGTGCGCTTTGACCTGGCCGTGATCCCTGGTTTTTACCGGCGCAAGGTAGACGTGCCCAACGTGATGTGGGAATCCGGCTATCATCCTTGGGAGGCAGCGCCCGACCTGTCCTACTATTCGCACCGGCACGAGCTGGAGTGGCAGGATCGCGTATACGTCGATGTGGCGTTCTCGGCGCTCGAGGGGGAGGCACGATTGGTCTCCTGCCGCTGCGTGAACAACACGGACGCGCCGCAGTCTTTGGTGCTGCACTACGTCGCCTCACTGCACTACCCGACCCTTGTCTCTCACGGCAAGGAGCCGCTGCGCGTGGCGCGGCCTGACCTCCCCGAGGGGGCCGTGTGGGTCGACGCGCTGGACTACGAGGCGCTGACGCTGGGTACCCCCGACCCCACCGACACGCTGGTGCCCGACGGCAAGATGCGTGGCGAGATCCGCGACCACGGCTTCGTCGGCGGGAGCGGCCTGGGCGGGCGCTTCTCGGCACGGCGCGGTGACGCCGCTCGCTACCACATCACGCTGCCGGCCGCGATTGGTGACGCTGCGCTCCTGATCCGCTACCGGGCCCGCGTGGGGGGCGCTGCGCGGGTCAGCCTGGCCGGCCTGGTGGCCGCCGAAGTGATCCTTCCCGAGGCGGACGGGTTCGCCCTGCAGGAGGTGCCCGTGGGGGCCCTGGCGGCGGGGGAGCACTCGCTGACGATGACCACCCTAAGTGGCGCCCCCTTGGAGCTGGATGGTCTGGTGCTCGTCGCGGCGGCAGACGCGGCCGCGGTGGGCTTCCCGGAGAGCTCGGCGGCCTACCGCCCGGCGCTGGAGCCCGGCCCCACCGAGGGGACCCTCCTCCTCAAGTACTGCGACGCCGCCTGCCATTACGGCGTCGCCTGGGAGCCGGCCCGCAGCGAGGTGCGCGAGTTCCTCACCCCGGAGCTCGATAGCTTCATGCGACATAATGTGCATCACCATACGGCGAAGGTGCTGGGGGCTAGCGATGCCCTCGGGCACTATACCGACATCTTTCTGCGGCCCATCGCGCTGGCGCCGCGGGAGGAGCGCGTGCTCTATGCCCTGGTGTGCGCGGGCGAGCGCGAGGAGGTAGCGGAGCGGCTGGCCGACTTTGACCCCTCACCGGCGATCTGCGATCCGCTGCTGGAGGCCGCCCGCGCCCGAAAGGTCACCTTCCCGGAAACGGGCGCCGGGGCCGCCTATGCCTTCGGGCAGGAACGCCTAGCGGCCACGGTGCAGACCAACGTCGTGTACCCGGTGTACTGCCGGCGGGAGTACATCCGTCACCATTGCCCAGGCCGCTGGTGGGACAGCCTATATACCTGGGACTCTGGCTTTATCGGGCTGGGCCTTGCCGAGGCCGATCTGAACCGCGCCGTAGACGTCCTGAACGCCTACGTGACGGCCCCGGGCGACCCCCACGCGGCCTTCCTGCACCACGGCAGCCCGGTGCCGGTGCAGTTCTACCTTTTCCAGGAGCTGTGGAACCGCACACAGTCCAGGGAGCTCTTGGCCTTCTTTTACCCGCGACTGCGGCAGTATCACCGCTTCCTGGCCGGCCGGCTGGGGAGCTCGACGACGCGCACGATGCGTACCAGCCTGCTCAAGGGGTGGGACTATTTCTACAACTCGGGCGGCTGGGACGACTATCCCCCTCAGGTGCACGTGCACGCCCACGCGCTGGAGGATCGCGTGACGCCGGTGATCACCACGTCGCACGCCATCCGCACGGCCAAGATGCTGGCGCAGGTGGCGGCAGCGCTGGGCTACGACGCCGACCTGGGCGAATACCGGGACGACATCGCCTCCTGGCAGTCGGACCTGCTGACGCACTCCTGGGATGCCGAAAGCGGCTACTTTGGCTACGTCGTCCACGACGGGCAGGGGCGGCCGCAGGGCCTCCTACGGCATGAGAGCGGCGCCAACCACAACATGGGGCTTGACGGCCTCTACGGCTTGGTGGCGGGCATCGGCGACGCGACGCAGCGCTCGCAGATGCTCGGCCACCTGGCCGCCCGCGACGAGATCTTTTCCGAGTTCGGCCTCTCGGCCGTGTCGCAGGTGGCGCCGTACTACCGGGTCGACGGCTACTGGAACGGGACGGTGTGGATGTCTCACCAGTGGTTCTTCTGGAAGGCCCTCCTCGATCACGGCGAGGATGCCCTGGCCTGGGAGGTCGCGCGGACGGCGCTGGACCTCTGGGAACGGGAGACAAGGCGCTCGTACAACAGCTTTGAGCACTTTGTGATCGAGACGGGCCGCGGGGCGGGCTGGCATCACTTTGGCGGGCTGTCGTCACCGGTGCTGTGTTGGTACGGGGCCTATTTCCGGCCGGGGCGCCTCACCGCTGGGCTGGATACCTGGATCATGCGTCA
>JAAZBY010000549.1 GCA_012513595.1 Chloroflexota bacterium | reverse complement strand
TGAGCGTTGGATGCCCCTGTGGTGGAATTGGCATACACGGCAGGTTGAGGGCCTGTGCCCTTTTGGGCGTACTGGTTCGAGTCCAGCCAGGGGCACTAGAAGCCCTAAATCGGGCACTCCGGCGCGTCAGCGAGGCGCTGGACAAGATGCGGCTCGGAGAGTGATCTCCGAGCCGTGTCTCGTGTCAGGGCGGGGGGTTCGCGCTAGGCGTTCTGCTCGTCGCCCTCCTGGCTCTCACCCTCCCCCTCATCCTCGCGGATTTGCTTAGCCCAGTCAATGAGCTCCGCGACTGGGGCGGTGGCCACCCAGCCGTAGTGCTCGTCCTGGTTTGGCCAGTCGTACTCAATGAATAAGTCTCGGTAAGGCTCAAGCTCAGGCGTGGCGTTGACGCGGGCGATGGCGCGGTCGTGAGCGGTGACCATGTGTTCCCTCCTGTACTGATTCCAGAGCGACTCGATCCCCAGCGTGACGATCTCACGGTACGTGTAGCCGAGCGCCTCTACGAGGATGTCTGCCCGGCGGCGGGTCTCGGCGGCAACAGTGGTGCTGATCTGCGAGCGTTCCTGCTCTTTGGTCACGATGCCCTCCACCAGTCAATCGACCTAGCCATAATCTAGCAGATATCTAGATCAACATCAACCCCTTTCCGGCCCAATCCCACCCCAATCGCGACTAGTGTTCCACAATGCAAAACGCCCCGGCAGGGGGCCACCGGGGCGCTCTGGGGCACTGCGTGTGCGCCTACTCCCTCTTCTTCCCCCACGAGTACAGCCCCGCCGCCGAGGCCGCCGCGACGATCCCCAGTACCAGCGGCGTCGCCCACATCGCGAACGCCGGGTACAGGTCCATCAGCAGCGCCGCATAGGCCAGCGCAACGCCGACGCCGATGGTCGCCACCACGGCCGCCCGGTCGTGCAGCCCCGGCCAGACCCGCTTGGCGAGTTCCATGATCAGGACGACCAGCACAACGATACCGAACCCAGCAATGGTAATCTCGGCCATGTTACTCCTCTTCCTCGTGCATTTCTGCCGCCTGGAGCTCGGCGAGCCGCGCCTCGAGCTCCTTGATGCGCGCCAACAGCCCGATGCGCTCCTTGCGCCACGCGTCACGTTCGCTCCGCATCGTGGTCTCCACCTCCGTCAGGCGCTCGCGCACGCGCGCCAACTCCGCCTGGAGGTCCTTGACGAGTGCTGCGTAGCCGGCCACCGCGTCGGCCCGGGCTTTGATCCCGTGGCCGATCAGTGCGCCGGCGAGGGTGATGGCCGCCGGAATCCCCACGATTAGGGCCTGCTCCATATCTTCTCCTATCCCTATAGCACGCTGGATACCAGCCCGTACAGCCACCCCTCTCCCGCCGCCGTGCAAGCGCCTGTGCCCGCCCAGCGATAGTGCCAGGGGCCGGAGGCCGTGATCTCGAGGTCGAGGTGATACGCGCCCACCCCGTCCTTCGCCACCTCGGCGTCGACGCCGTGCGTGTACGTCGTCACGGTCCCGTCGGGAGAGCGCACCCGGCACGTCACCTCCGTCGGGTCCGCCGTCGCGCCCTCCGCGTCGGTGAACGCTACGGACAGCCGCACCAAATCCCCGCAGTCGTAGGAGTTCGCCATATCACTCATCCCTCACTGTAGCGGTGAACCGCGCAGCGTCTCGCACTGTGGCGTCGTACAGAGCCACGCTGGCCAGCGTCGCGTCGTACAGGGCCACGTCTCCTACCGTGAGCCGCCCGACCTGTGTCGGCCCTACCGAGTGCACTACCGGCGCTCCAACCGCCGGGGAGACGAGCAGCAGCCCCAGAGCGCTCAGCACGTGCTGTTGCCCCAGCGCGGGGGCCTCCCACGTCGGCACGCCCGCCACAACGGCAGCCGCCGTCAGGAGGTGCGCCTGCCCGATGGCCGGCGTGCCCAGTGCTGGGCTGGGGCTGCCGATGCTGCTCCCCTCGAGCGCCACCACCGCCGTCAGGGCCGGTGCGTCCAGAGCCGGGTATCCCGCTGCGAGCGTCGCCGGCACCAGCGCGTGCACCTGGCCGATGGTGGCGAGGCCGAGCGCCGGCACACCCGCCGTCAGTCCTGCCGCCGTCAGCGCGTTGGTGCCCTCGGTGGTCAGGAGCGGAGGGCCCAACACTGGCGCGCCGGCGGAGAGGCCGGCCACAGACAGCGCGTGCGCTTGGCCGACAGCAGGTACCCCGAGTAGCGGCGCACCCGTTGCCGGCCCAACAGCAGCGAGCATATGGGCCTGCCCTATCGCGGGCGTGCCGAGCGCAAGCGCCCCCGTGGCCCATCCCGTCGCGCTCAGGGCATGGGCCTGGCCGAGCGTAGGGGCACTCAGCGCCGGCGTGCCCGTTGCCAGCCCCGTGGCCGTGAGCTCGTCAGTGCCCCCACCCCCCGCCGTGCCCTCCACCACCAACCGAGGCCGGTACCCGGTTGTGGCGTGATCGGAGGCGGCCACCTTGAACGGCGCGTAAGAGGTGGGCTCGATAACCAGGCCGTAGTTCGCGGCGATCAGCGAGGCAAACTCGTCCAGGTCGAGCGACGCCGCCTGCGCGCTCCCCACCGCGGCATTAGCCGGGATGGTCCGTGAGCCCATCACCGCCGCCGCATAGTCGGTGCCCGGCACCGTGCAGCCGGCATCCTCGCCGCCGTCTGAGCCGCTGTCACCCGCCCAGCGCGTGGTGCCGACGCTGTAATCCCACTTAGCCCCCGTCTCCGTCCAGCCCGCATTGGCCGCCAGGATTCGGTGAAGGTGGATTGGCTGCGGGTCCCACTCGTACGTGGTGGAGACGTACAGCGTCAGCGTGGCCGAGGTGATGGAGGCGTCCTCCAGGTCGCTCAGGTCGAACTTGACGAGCCCCTGGCGGTAATAGTCCCCCGCAGCGGCCAGCTCCATCTGCGTCGCCGTGCCGTAGTTGGTGGTTGGCAGGCCGCGGTAGACGTACGTATCGACGCCCGCGGAGGCGTCGGGCTGCACGTCTAGCAGCGTCGGGTCGAGCGCCACCGGGTAGGCCGCCGCGTCGAGCCACGCTTTCGGGAACCTGACCGTAACGTAGTGGGTGCCGCCCTGCCGCCTGAGCCGCAGCAGGCCCCCCGCCGTGTCCCCTTCGGAGTCCGTCGCTGCCGGGGCGGCGAACTCCCACAGGGTCTCGCCGGAGCCGTTCCTGAACGTGATAGCGCGGGC
>JAAZBY010000548.1 GCA_012513595.1 Chloroflexota bacterium | reverse complement strand
TCCCGGTCGCTCAGCGACCTGCGTTTTCTCCAGCAGGATGCCCAGGAGGAGGGCGACGACGAGGAAGCCCACCGCCTGAACGCGCTGATCGAGGACTGCCGACGGGAGTACCTGGAGGTCCATCGCCAGTCGTACGCCGTGACGCTGTTCGGCCGCAGCAGAAGAGGATCTGACCTGTCGTGATGGAGCAGCAATGCCCGAGTACCTACCCCGCGACAAACGCATAGACGCCCTGATCGCCAAGGCGACGGGCGACGGGTTCCTGGCCAGGAAAGAGATCGAGGACGCCTTTGGCCCCACCGAAGACGGCAGGATCGACGAGGCCGTGCGGGTCATCTCTGGGATGGGGATCCCCGTCCTCGACGATGAGGACCTGGTCAGCGACGACGAGGACTCTGCCGACGCCGTCGGCCCCGACGATGACGAGGACGACGCGGCTGCCGATGCCCGCCTGGACGCGGAAGCCTCCAACGACCCCGTGCGCATGTACCTGCGTGAGATCGGGCGTGTTGCGCTCCTGAGCACCGAGGAGGAGATCCGTCTGGCCCGGGCGGTCCAGGAGGGGTTTGAGGCCACCGCCCGGCTGGCGGATGAGGACGGTGCCCTGACCCTCCAGGAGCAGCGCGCCGCGATCCTGAAGCAGATGCAGGGCGAGATTGCCCAGCGGCGCCTGGCAGAGGCCAACCTACGCCTGGTCGTCAGCGTGGCCAAGCGTTACCTGGGGCGCGGGCTGAACCTGCTGGACCTGATCCAGGAGGGCAACCTCGGCCTGCTGCGCGCCGTGGAAAAGTTCGACTATACCAAGGGCTACAAGTTCAGCACCTACGCCACCTGGTGGATTCGGCAGGCCATCAGCCGCGCCATTGCCGACCAGGCCCGGACCATCCGCATCCCGGTGCACATGGTCGAGTCGATCAACCGCGTCACGCGGACCATGCGCCAGCTGCAGCAAGAAAAGGGGCGCGACCCGACGCCCGACGAGATCGCCGTGGTGATGGACCTGGTATCAGACGGGGATCGGCGCGCCTGGGAAGAGGCGCAGGCCAGCGGCGCCAAGCTAGCGCCCGACGTGGCGCGCCGCGTCAAGCGCGCGGCGGAGAAGGTGCGCCAGCTGATGCGCGTGTCTCAGGAGCCGATGTCGCTGGAGACGCCGGTGGGCTCGGAGGACAACAGCGTCCTGGTGGACTTTATCGCCGACGACTCGATGGCCAGCCCGGTGGAAGAGACCAACCGTGAGCTGCTCCGCGAACAGATGCGCGATATTCTGAGTTCGCTGACCGAGCGTGAGCGCGACGTGCTCATGCTGCGCTTCGGCCTGGTAGACGGTGAGAGCCACACTCTGGAAGAGGTGGGCCAGCGCTTCGGCGTCACGCGAGAGCGGATCCGGCAGATCGAGTCCAAGGCGCTACGCAAACTGCGCCACCCGACGCGCAGCCGTCGCCTGCGCGACTACCTGACCTGAGGCGGCCCGGTATGCGGCCGCCCGTGGTATTTGACATGACCCGTCGGGTGGCGTACAATGCTGGGCGTTGTCAGCAATACCGTTCCTCGGTAGCTCAACGGTAGAGCGACCGGCTGTTAACCGGTTGGTTGTTGGTTCGAATCCAGCCCGAGGAGCCAGCGCATCCACTCGGCCCCGCACGACAAGTGCGGGGCTTTGTGTTACCTGGCCCACGTGGCGCGGGGAGTGGAGCGCCCAGACGAGCTGTCCCCCGCGCCCGGCGCCCGCCGCCTAGAGCTTGGCCACCACCTGGGCAAACTCCTCTTCGCTTAGGGCGCGCATTGTTTCGGTGGTTACGAGGCCGTTACTGGCTATGGCCAACGCGAACCGTGCCGCGGCCTTGTCGTCCGGGGCGTCGGCGATGCCGACCACGTCATACCTGCCCATGGTCACCCAGATGCCGATGACGCGTACGCCCATCTGCTCGCCCAGGGACCTCGTGCGCTTCATCGCCTCGGGGAGCTCCTTGAGGTTCTCCAGCGCCTTGGGCGTGAACCTGAACAGCCCCACATAACCCGCCATGTGCACTGCTCCTGTCTTCCGCAACGACGGACAACACCCGTCGCTGGCCATGCGAGCCCATCGCCGCCCTCTCTGGGGCGGCGGGCCCGCACTACGACACATGGATCTGCAATCGGCAAGCGCTCTGGGCG
>JAAZBY010000547.1 GCA_012513595.1 Chloroflexota bacterium | reverse complement strand
TACAGGATGGACAGGATTGGGGGGATCGCGGGGCGGGGGGCTATGCGCGGAAGCGAAGCGGCAGGCGCACGTCGCCCGAGGCCTGCTCGGTCAGTGGTAGCCGACCTGTCATTTGTCGCGGCCGCATGCTATACTTAGGGTCGCTGTTTGACCGTGTGCCCCCAACTCGATGCACTATCTATCCGGAGCCATGCCCTATGAACCTCTCGGAAGCAGACACGCGCGCCAAACTCATCGATCCCAAGATCCGTCAGGTCGGCTGGACGGAGGACCTAATCCGTCGCGAGGAGTCGGCGCCGCCGGTAGACATCGTTGGCGGCAAGGGCCTCCGCCGGACGGGCGGCAGGATGGACTATGTACTGCGCGCCCGGGTCACGATGGACACACAGCCTGTTGCCCTGGCCCTCCTGGAGGCCAAGCGGTCGCGCAGACTGCCGGGGAGTGGTCTGTCGCAGGCTAAGGACTACCTGCGCGCCTGCAAGAGACTCAACGTCCGCTTTGTGTTCTCGTCCAATGGGTACCAGTACGTCGAGTATGACTCGTTCTCCGGGCTGACCTCTGGCCCGTTCCCGATGGAGCAGTTCCCTTCGCCAGACGCGCTGCGGGCGCGCTACGAGGCGGGGATGGGCTTTACGCTCGACGCGGAGGTAGCCAGGCCCCTCCTGCAGCCCTACCGTGGCGGCGAAGGGGTGCGGCGGTATTACCAGGACGCTGCGATCCGCGCGGTGATGGAGCAGATCGCGCAGCAACAACAGTGCGGCGACTCCAGACGGGCGCTCCTGTCGCTGGCCACCGGCGCGGGCAAGACCTTTATCGCTGTGAACCTCCTGCGCCGCATCTACGACGCGGGGCAGTTGCGCCGGGCGCTCTTCCTCTGCGATCGTGACGAGCTGCGGACGCAGGGCCTGGCCGCCTTCCAGAGGGTCTTTGGTGACGACGCCGGCGCGGTCTTTCGTGAGGCGGATGGCACCAACCATGCCAAGAACGCCAAGGTTCACGTTGCCACCTACCAGACCCTGGGCGTAGAGAGCGACGACGGCGCAGCCAGCTTCCTCACCGAGTTCTACCCGCCGAACTACTTTTCGCACGTCGTCATCGACGAGTGCCACCGGTCTGCCTGGGGCAAGTGGTCGCTGGTGCTTACGCGCAACGCCAAGGCGGTGCAGATCGGCCTCACGGCCACGCCCCGCATCCTCAAGGCCAAGGAGGACTCGCCCGAGGCGCGCGAGGACGAGCAGATCACGGCAAACAACGTGGCCTACTTTGGCGAGCCGGCCTATGAGTATACCCTCTCTCAGGCGATCGAGGACGGCTACCTGGCCGCCTGTGAGATCGTCAAGGGGCGGGTGGACCTGGACGAGACCGGCCTGTCACAAGACGTGGTCGTACAGCACAGCCCCGTCGATGCCGTCACCGGGACGCCGGTGATCCGCGACAAGGTGGACGGTCACTACGGGGCCCATCAGTTCGAGGACCGCATTCTGTTGCCCGATCGCGTCGCTGCCATGTGCCAGGACCTCTTTGCCTACCTCTTGGAGACCGGCGGCCCGCATCAGAAGACGATCATCTTTTGCGTGCGCGATGCTCATGCCGACGCGGTCGCTAACCAAATGAACAACCTGTACGCCACCTGGTGCCGGCGCCAAGGGGTGGAGCGAGCCGAGATGTACGCGTTCAAATGCACGGCGGCCTCGAGCGGGAACGATCAGCTGCCCGACCTGCGCGCCGCGTCTCGCTCGCACTTTGTGGCCACCACCGTGGACCTGCTGACCACTGGCGTCGACGTTCCTTGCGTGCGCAACATTGTCTTTTTCCGGTATATCAAGTCGCCGATTTCGTTTTACCAGATGGTGGGCCGGGGCACGCGCATCGACGCGCCAAGCGGCAAGCTGATGTTCCGCGTGTACGACTATACCAACGCGACGCGTCTCTTTGGCGAGGAGTTTGTGAGCGCGGCGCCCGCCGCGGGGAAGGGGCCGGCCGAGGAGCGGGAGGGGCCGCCACCACCCGCGCCTATCGTCGTGGATGGGCTGGAGGTGCACGTCTCCGATGCGGGCCGCTTCATCGTCGCCGATGTCGATGGCCAGGCCATGCCAGTCCCAATCGACGAGTACAAGGAACGCCTGGCGAGGCGCCTGATGGAGGAGGCGCAGGACCTGCCGGCCTTTCGCGCCCGCTGGGTCGAGCCGGGCGCCCGGCGCGCTATGCTCGACGCCCTGGTGGCCTCGGGATGCTCTCCGGACGCTCTGCGGGTCGTGGAGGGGCGCGAGGAGTACGATCTGTACGACGTCCTGGCCGAGGTCGGTTGGGGCCTGAGCCCGCGCACCCGGAAGGACCGCGCCTTGGCCTTCACCTACAAGCAGGAAGACTGGATTGCTGCATTGCCGGCCAAGACGGCGAAGGCGGTGCGCGCCATCGCCGGGCAGTTCGAGCATGGCGGCACCGACGCTCTGGAGAATCAGTATCTGTT
>JAAZBY010000546.1 GCA_012513595.1 Chloroflexota bacterium | reverse complement strand
GGCGTGGCCGGGAGGCTACTCCCACCACCAGCGGGCTGCGCTGGCCGCCGGAGAATAGCCGCTCGCCGGGCGCAGCAAGGGTGCGCCGCGGGCGGGGGAGGGCCGCGGAAGCCGGCGCCGCCGCGCCTGGGGGGCGCTGGGCCGGCCAGCTGCCCAGGCCCCAAGGCGTTCCCGGCGGCCTCGGGAGGGCGCCTCCGGCCAGGCATAGCCGTCCAACCCGCTCAGCAGGACGAGCAAAAGCACGATGGCGATGTACGGGAACATGGGCTGCCTCCTGGTAGAACATCTGTTCGCCGCATCATAGCACAAATGTTCTACAGTAGCAAGGGTCTCATGGTGCCCGGTTTGACATGATGACCGCGGGCACATAATATAGTATGCAGCTCAACAATCTTTACAGCAGTGCGGGCGAGCACCGCCATACCCGTTTCGGTGGCGCGCCCACCTGGCGGCGCTACAGAGGTGCGATCGATGGGTTCTTCTACTGTGTCCTTGGCGGAACTGCGGCCGGGGGAGCGGGGTGTGGTCGTCGCGCTAGGCGGCGCTTGCGCGGTGGGCCGCCTAGCGGCATTGGGCTTCACCCCGGGGGCGGAGGTTGCTGTGGCGCGCAATGCGGGCCGCGGACCGCTCATCGTCTCTCTCCTCGGCACCCAGGTGGCGCTCGGGAGGGGGCAGGCAATGCGCATCCTGGTCCGCAGGAGCGCCTCATGAAACAGCATCCCGCTCCGGAAGCGACGCCCGATCTCACGGGGGACGGTGCCGCGCTGCGTTTCGCCCTCGCTGGCCAGCCCAACGTCGGCAAGAGCACCGTGTTCAACATGCTTACCGGCCTCAACCAACACGTCGGTAACTGGCCGGGCAAAACCGTCGAACGTCGCAGCGGATTCTGCCATCACCATGGTCTGCGGGTGGAGCTGGTAGACCTGCCGGGGACCTACAGCCTCAGCGCTGCTTCGCCGGAGGAAGTTGTCGCGCGCGAGTACATCATCCGTGAACATCCCGATGTGGTCATGGTGGTCATCAACGCCGCCTTGCTCGAACGCAACCTCTACCTCGTCGCCGAGCTACTGGCGCTGGACGTGCCTATCGTGCTGGGCCTCAATATGATCGATGTGGCCAAGCAGGAGGGTTATGCGATTGACGCGGACCTCCTCAGCCAGGCCATCGGCGTTCCTGTGGTCCCCATGGTTGCTACCCGGGCCCGCGGCGTTCACGAACTGCTCGACGCTGCCATAGACATCGCCCAGAATGGCCCCGGAGCCGAGCCTCAGCGCCCCCAGGTTCGCGCAGATCACCAACAGGTGCTCGAGCGAATCGAAGCGCTCATCGACGGCTATGTGCCGGCCCCCTACCATACGGGCTGGCTGGCTCTCAAGCTCTTCGAAGGAGACCGCGCGATCTTTGACCTGGTTCGCCAGGCACTTCCGGAGGATCGTTGGGGCGAGGTCTGGCCTATCCTGCAGGCCCATGAGGATGCCGTGCTGGCAGTGGCGGGCGGGCGCTATGCCTGGATCCGGCAGGTCACCAAGGCAGCCCTGACTCACCCGCGCACGGGCCAAGTGACGCTGACGCAACGCCTGGATGCCGTCGCCACGCACCCGGTTGGGGGGCTCGTGGTGCTGGCCGCAATCCTGGCGGGCGTGTTCGCCCTCACCTATCTCATTGGCGGGCCGCTGCAGGCCATGATCGAAGAGCACATCATAGACCGCATCGGAGCCTGGCTGACGGCATCGCTGACGGGTTGGCCCGCCTGGGTCACGGGTCTGCTGGCGGAAGGGGTATTGGGCGGGGCGGGCACCATGCTCACCTTCGTGCCCATCCTGGCGGTGTTCTTTGCGGCCATGGGCGTTCTGGAAGACACCGGATACATGTCGCGCTCGGCCTACGTCATGGACCGCTTCATGCATGCTCTGGGTCTGCACGGCAAGAGCTTCATCCCACTGTTTTTGGGCTTTGGGTGCAACGTCCCAGCGGTCATGGGAACGCGCGTCATTGAGTCACGCCGCAACCGCGTATTGACCATCATGCTGGCCCCCCTGGTGCCCTGTGCGGCGCGCCTTGGGGTTCTGGCTGTTCTGGCGCCGGTCTTTTTCCCGGAGCGGGCCGCGCAGGTGTCATGGGCACTGACGGGGCTGCCCCTGGTTGTCCTGGCCATCGTCGGTGCCGTCGCGAACCGGCTGGTGCCCGAACGGGAGGAGACCCCCTTTATCATGGAGATGCCGCTCTACCACCTGCCGAATGCCCGGACCATCGGCCTGTTTGTCTGGACGCGCCTGACCGCGTTCCTCAAGAAGGCCGGCACGGTGATCCTGGGCATGTCCGTGGTCGTCTGGGCCCTCTCTGCTTTCCCTTCCGGTACGGTGGAGGGGAGTGCCCTGGGGCGGCTGGGGCTGCTTCTCGAGCCGGTTGGGCGTCTCATGGGGCTCGATTGGCGGGCCATGGTGGCCATGCTCACCAGCGTCGTCGCCAAGGAGAACGCCGTGGCGACGATGGGAGTGCTGTACCGGGTGGGCGAGAGCTCGGGCTCTCTTGCGGAAGCACTGCGCGCCAGCCTGAGCCCCGCGGCTGGGCTGGCGTTCCTGGTGGCGGAGATGCTCTTTATCCCGTGCGTCTCCACGGTCGCGGTGATCAGGCAGGAGACCGGCTCATGGAAGTGGGCGCTTCTGAACGTGGCGCTGCTGACGGTGCTGGCTCTGGTGGGCGGAGTGATCGCTTTCCAGGTGGGCAGTCGCCTGCTCTAGGGTGTGAAAGGCGTAGCGCAGATGGATGACAGTATGGCGAGCGATCCCCTGATTGAGCTGCTACGCCTACTTGGGGCGGGGGCGGCGTTCACGGGTCCTGTTCTTGCGCAGCGCCTCGACGTGCATCCCGCGGTGCTCGAGGCCATGCTGGAGACGCTTGCTGCCTCTGGGCACATCGCCCAGCCCGCCAGTTGTGCGGGGGGCTGCCACGGCTGCCCTTCCGCAGTTTCCTGTCGCGTCGTCGGCGGGGCGCGGATATGGAACCTTACGGAACGGGGGAGGCGCCTCCTGCAGGGGCACTAGCCTGCGGAGTCCCGCGCCGCAGGGAGCGGCCCCTGGACGCGTGCTGTTGCTGATGCCCTCTACTGCCCGTATACTCGCGGCAGAGTGGGCAGCATGGTAGTGGGCGCGGGGGTCTCTCGTGGAGCCGCAGACGTGCGACGGCCCGTTGGGTAGCAGATATCACCTCGATCAAGTCCTTTGCGAGGACTCCCTCGAGGTGACTTACCTTGGGCACGATCTGGAGAACGGCAGCCAGGTTGTCGTGCAGCGGCTGCGCGCAGAGCAGACCGTGCCGCGGGGAGACGCCTGGCAGGGGGCGCGGGCACGCCTGCGCACCGCCTACGCGGCCATGCGCGGCCTGGACTGCGCGCAGGTCCTCTCGCCGTTGGCCTGTTACGAGGAGGCGGACGGCGCCCTGGCGCTCGTCTATCCGTACGTGCCCGGGAAGACCCTGCGCCAGGCGCTAGATGCGCGGGGCAGGCTGTCTCCCGAGGAGACAGTGGCCCTGGCCACCGACATCGGCCAGGCCATCGCCGCTACCTGCCGGCGCGGGATCGTACATCGCGATATCAAGCCCGCCAATATCCTGCTCGGCGAGGACGGCGCCGCGCGCCTGACGGGGTTCGGCGTAGCGCAACTGCCCGAGGATACCACCCGCACGCAACCTCACGGTGGCCATCCCGGCACGCCCGCCTACATGTCGCCCGAACAGGCCACCTCGACCGGCGCCCTCGATCAGCGTTCGGACCTCTATGCCCTGGGCCTGGTGATGTACGAGGCGCTGACCGGGTGCCCCTACGCCCAGGACCGCCTTCCCCCGCACCAGCACACGGAGGGGGTGCCGACCTCGCTCGAGTGCGTCATCCTGCGCTGCCTGGAGCAGCGCCGCGAGGATCGTTATCAGTCTGCCGAGGAGCTGCTGAAGAACCTGCGACGCGTGCAGGCGGAGAGCATTGGGGGGCAACTGGGCATCGTTCTGCAGCGCCTGCGGCCGGGGCGCGTGGCGGGCCTGGCCGGGCTCCTGGTGATTCTGCTGCTGGCCGTGAGCGTCTGGCGGTTGGGCAGTGTTATCAGTGGTGGGGTGCCCAGCCCCACGCCGAGCCAAGTGCCGGGCCCTGCCAGCGCTGCGGCCGCCCCGGCGCCTGCGGAGACCCCCGGCGCTGCCGATGCCTACGAGCCCGACGATGCCGACCCGCCGCCTATCTCGGTGGGAGACAGCCAGCTGCGCGCCTTTGACCCGGAGGGTGACGTGGACCGCGCCGTCCTGCGCATCAGGGCGGGAACCACCTATGCCATCCGCACCACGGCGCTCGCTGCGGGGGTTGACACCCGCCTGGAGGTGCTGGCCGACGGGCGTAGCCTGGTCAACGACGACGCCATCCCGGGCATGCTGGCCTCCGAAGTGATCCTGACCGCCGAGGCAGACGGTGTGGCCATCCTGTCGGTAACAAACCAGGACCGCTTCGGGCCCGAGTGTACCTACCGGCTGGAGGTCGCCACCATCCCCGCCACGGCGGTACCGACGGCGACCGCAACCACCGCGCCGACGATGGAGGCCAGCCCTACGCCGCGCCCGACCTACACGCCGGGGGCCAGCCCTACGCCGAGGCCCTCTGCCACTCCTGACCTGGGCACCGCCACGCCATACCCTACGCGCACGCCTTACCCGACGAGGACGCCGTATCCTACCTACACGCCCACCATGACGCGCACTCCGTCCGCCTCACCGACGGCGAGCAACACTCCGGCGCCGACACATACCGCGACGCCGAATCGTACGCCGCTGCCGGTGCGCACGGAGGGGCCGCCCTCCTGGTAGACGGGGCGCAGAAAGAGGCCACGCGCCACAGCCTGCGCGCAGACCTGGACACAGATGGCAACGAGGACGCGATGGAAACGCCCTGCCCATGCGCGCGGGCGGCCGGGCGGCCCGTGGGGAGGTGTGGGCCGTACTACAGGGGCGAGCCGGCTAGCAGGGAGGCCAGCCGGGCAAGGCGCCCGCTACACGTGCAGCCTGGGGCAGGAGGCCTTCAGGCCAGGTCTTCGGGTTCCGCGTCGTCCGCCACGGAGGCCAGCAACTGAGAGACCTTGAGCTCCGCACGGTCCAGGTGGCGGCCACAGTGCTTGGCCAACGACATCCCCTCTTCGTAGAGGGCCACCGACTCTTCCAGAGTCAGCTCGCCGTTCTCGAGCATCTTGATGACCTGCTCCAGCCGGGTGTAGCTATCTTCGAAGCTGAGTGCCTCAATCTCCGAGATGTCCATATCCTAGGTCTGCCCCCCATCAGTATCCTGGTCCCACGGAACGACCCTACGGACTCGCGCGACGAGCTGCCCCCGGTGCAACCGAATCGCTAGGTCGCGGTCAACGGCGGTGAGTGCGGTGTTGCTCAGCACGCGGCCCGTTTCGCTGTCGCGAACGATTGCATAGCCACGCCCAAGGACCAGTCGCGGGTCCAGAGCTTTCAGACGGTCAGCGGACGCCTCGACGCGCATGCGCTGCACGCGCAGGGCATGCTCAATGGTGACGCTCATGCGATGCGCCATCTCGTCGACGCGCTGGATGAACTCGGCGACGCGGCGCAGCGGCGAGTGCTGCTCCAACAGACGCCGTAGGCCGGCCAGCCGTTCCCGCCGCCGGTACAGCCCCTCTTCGACGAGGCTGCACAGCCGCTCAGTCATCGTGGCTACCCGCCCCGCCACCTCGCCGATATCGGGAACGACGGCCGCGGCGGCCGCCGACGGCGTCGGGGCGCGATAGTCAGCGACAAAATCGACGATGGTGAAATCGGTCTCGTGCCCGACGCCGGTGACCACCGGGATCTCGCAGGCGGCCACCGCTCGGGCCAACGATTCGTCGTTGAAAGCCCACAAGTCCTCGATCGAGCCGCCGCCGCGGGCGATGATGATCACGTCCACGTCGCCATAGCGCGCCACGTTCCGCAGCGCGCGAACGAGCGCGGCCGGGGCCGCGCTTCCCTGTACCAGAGAGGGTGACAGGACCACTTCGGCCAACGGCCAACGTGCCGCCAGGACGTTCAGGATGTCCTGAAAGGCTGCCCCCGTCTCTGAAGTGACCACCCCAATGCGCCGGACCCAGGCGGGCAACGGGCGTTTGAGGGCCTCGTCAAACAGTCCCTCAGCACGCAACCGGTCGCGCAGTTCCAGGAACTGCCGCCAGAGGTCGCCATCGCCCACGGCCTGCAGCGTGCTGGCGTAGAACTGATAGGCGCCGCCACGCTCGTACACCGAGACATAGCCGGTAGCGCGGATGCGCTCTCCCTGCTGCGGCAGGGTGGTGCGCGACGCCTGCGAGCGCCACATGACGCACTTGAGCTCCGCCTCACTGTCTTTGAGCGTAAAGTAAAAGTGCCCCGAACTGGCCAGCTTGCTGCCAGACACCTCACCCTCGACGGCGCAATCTGCCAGCGCGTCGTCGGCGTCGAGCAGGGCCTTTATGTGGCGCGTGAGCTCAATTACGGAATAGACAATCATGTTTCCTGGCCATTATAGCATACTTTCGTCTGGCGGAGGCCGTTACCTGCGCCCGATGGCGAAAAACGTGTTGGAGAGGAGACTGACTCGCGACGAACCAGGTGCACCAGACCGCGGCGCCCATTGATGCGCCAGGTCGGGTCCTCGCGGTCCAGGCTTTCGGCCTGCCCCTCCGCCAGGCCCACCATGATCTCCGCCTTGAGCGTGCGCAGGCTGAGGGTCGATGTCGGCACGAACTGCGTGACCTCTTCCAGCCGCGTCGTCGGCGGCCAGTGGCGGTCCTCGAGCAGGCGGCGGTAGTTCACGTCTCCCTTGAGCACCAGCAAGTCGGCGCCCGCCAGCTCCCCGCGCAGCGCGGAGGGCAGCTGGCTGAAGAAGAGATGCGTGGCCCAGAATGGGTGCGTGGCCAGGCTTAGGGCGCCCCGGCGCATGGAACCGTCCAGCCGGGCGCCGATGCGCTGCAGAGCGGCCTCACCCGACGACTGCAGGGCAGCAATGGTACGTTCGCAGTCCCCAATCATGGCGTCGGACACAAAGTAGGGCTGCGGCTTTAGGTGCAGGCGGACGTGCTGCACCAGCCCGCGCTCCAGGAGCGCGTCGACCAGCCCCAGATCGCTGAGCAGCTCCAGCCCGCTGTTGTCAGTGACCAGGTCGAGGCGGCGTATCCGTCCCGAACGGAGCAGATCCCAGACCAGCCCACCGTGATCGACGAGCAGCGCCGCTGGGTCATGCTCTGGCGTGTCGGCGTGGGCGGCCAAGGTCGCGCGGTTGCTCAGGTCC
>JAAZBY010000545.1 GCA_012513595.1 Chloroflexota bacterium | reverse complement strand
GTCGCGCTTACGTTAGGAGGAGACGTGCGTAGCCAGCGAGCGACCTCGTAGGCCTTGGTATCCACCGACGCTTGTCCTATCCCCCTTGGTCAGTAGAATACACTGGTAATGGACCGCGAGGGAGGACAATGGCGAACCATCTAGCTCCATACCGCTACATCGAGTGGATCAACAACAACCTTGGTTTCAATCCCCGTAGTCAGCAGCAGTCCGATCATCTGGCCCAGTGTGTAGTTGATGACCTCCGCGCCCTGTGCCCATCCATCGCTGACGCTCTGGACGCACATCAACTCGCCTACACGATCAACATGACCGTATGGAGTCGCGTTGTGGACAGGGTGGTGGACTTGGTCATTCATGACCGGAGCCAACCAGGACCCCTCAACCAGGCACTTATCTCCGTGGAGAATAAGACCATCATGACCGCCCACGGCAAGGCACGAAAGAACCGATTGGGAGATATCGTGGCTTACTGCAACCACGTGCATAACCATTCTGAGCAGGCGATTGCGGCGGCCACCATCGTGATCAATACGTCTTCTGATTACGAAAACCCTGACCGGTTTCGTAAGAACACTGTTCGCCGTCAACTGGCAGCTGAGTATATCCGAAACACCATGGATTTGTTCACCGCTATCCCGCTGCGACAGCATGTGAACGAACCCTACGATCAGCCCGAGGCCTTGACGGTAATCCTCGTCAACTATGATGGGATTCATGAGGCTGAATTGGTAACGGACTACCCAGCTCTGCCGCCAGATAGCCCGCACCACTACAACAGCTTCCTGAAACGCATCGCAAACCTCTACAAAGAAAGGTTCTCCTCGTAGCTGACAACGGCGTCCATCACCCCCTGGGAGAAACGTCTGCGCATGAGATCGATGTAGCTGGTTTCAATCTCCACAGCGATGCTGTTTCTCTGCCACTTCATAGCCGCGAGAGTGGTTGTCCCGGTGCCAGCGAAGGGATCCAAGACCGTATCGCCCACAAAGGAGAACATCCGCACCAGACGGCTGGCCAGCTCTTCCGGGTAGGGAGCAGGGTGCTGCTTCGTAGATGCGCCAGGAATTGTCCATATCTGTCGGAACCACTCGTTGAAGTCGTCTTTGCGCATCCGGGACTGCTCCCGCTGCTCCGGCGTCGGATTGCGGTACCCTCCGGGCTTGCGTTGCATCAGTATGAATTCGATGTCATTCTTGATGATGGCGTTTGGCTCGTAAGGTTTCCCAAGGAACTTACTGGTCGTATTCGCCTCGAAGACAGCGTTGCTGATCTTGTACCAGATGATCGGGTTCAGGTTGTCAAAGCCAATCTTCCGGCAAAGTACGCAGATGTCGGCATGCAGGGGCATTACCAGGTGACGACCAAACTGCCGGCGCGATAGGCAGACATCGCCGACCACACACACCACGCGCCCTCCAGGTACCAGGATCCGGTAGCACTCCTCCCAGACCCTCGCGAGTTGCACAAGGAACTCCTCGTAGTCGGAGATGTCTCCCATCTGCCGGCCATGGTCAGGATACTTCTTCAGCGTCCAGTAGGGCGGTGAGGTGAGCACTAGATGGACGGACTCGTCGGGTATGAAGCCCAAGTCGCGGGCATCGCCGCGAATGATGCGGTGCGTTGTGGTCAAAATGGCACCTCCTCCACTTCATTCTACACACTTCGGAAGAAGAGGCCAACGGTAGGGCCACCCGTCCCAGTGAGTCAGTCGCCAAGGGATCTGGTAAGGCAGTCACTGCGAGGAGCAAGGATCCCAGACCGATGTCTGCGGAATTCAGCCTGTAAGAGCGTAGCGAAGACGGTAGCACGCTGCAACAGGAACAGTGCGTAGCCACGCAGCATTCTGGAAAGGAACCAGGTGTGGCTCATAGGTACCGCCGCACCACGTGCAGGCTTGCTCTTGCGCCTTCTCTGCCGTCAGCACAGCCCCCCGACTCTGCGCTCGGGTTCGGGCAAGCGCTCTTGATCGGCAACGCACCCATTAGGCGGCGCACGCCCTAGCTGCTCTGCTTCACCATGCGGTCGTGGGCACGCAGTCAGCCCTTCACGAGCTTACCGGTATTGCCAGAGACGCTCTCCCGTCGAACTCAGACCCAGACGCCTACCTCGCAGAGCCGGTCGCCATCCGTGCACCTGTGCACACAGATCAGTCTCTCCGCGTGGGCGCAGACAGCAAACCAGAGCCCGGACCAAGGTTGCTCTCTATCACTACCACCCAAAGCGGCACGAACATGTCCTCGCCGCTGAGCGTGCCGTGGTTGCCCAGCTTGTCCCCCTCGTGCACCGTGTGCATGCCGTGGTCCGCGGTGATGAGCACCACAGTGCCGGCCGGGAACCCCGCGAGAAGCCGCTCCAGGTAGCCGTCCACCGCCGTCATGCGCTCGCGGTACTCGGCCGAGTCCGGTCCGTAGGTGTGGCCGGCGTCGTCGATGCCGTGAAAGTGGACCAGCAGAAACTCGGGCAGCCCCTCGGTGAGGACGGCCATGGCGTTGTCAAAGGTGTTGTCATCCGTGTAGCCGTCCCCGTCGCGGTCGCCGGAAAGGCGCAGCTCGGCGCCGGGCATGTTGATCGGCAGAGCCTCCCCTTCCACGACCACGGCGCGCCGGCCCGCCTCGGTCACCGCCTGCAGGATGCTTTGGACCGCCAGGTTACGCGTGCCGCGGTCGCGCACGCCGTTGACGGCCGGCAGCGCCCCGCTGAGTATGGCAGCCATCGATACCCTCGTGACCGATGGATAGACCGACCGCGCCAGGGTCGGAGCGTCCAAGCCGTCCAGGAACGGCGTGACCCCCTGACCCCGCGAAGCCTCGTACCAGCGGTAGCCCAGCCCGTCGAGGACAATCAGGACGGCCCGGTCGGCGCGGAGGTCGGTCAGGGCGCTGCCGGTTGCCTGCTGCGGCGCGGGCAGCCCCAGCACGCTCGCAACCGTCGGGGCCAGGTCCAAATGTGTCGACGTTGCCTGGCCGGCCTCTGGGGGCCTGCGGATAGACAGCAGCCCCGGCGCCACCGCGGCGCCGTCGCCGACCGTCACGCGGCCGTCGCGCCCCACCCAGGCCTCGGCGCAGACGTCCTCCCACCGCCAGGAGCGGCCGTCGACCTCCAACGTTTCGGCCGAGTCCACCCCCGCTTCCCACAGGAGGCGCTCCAGGGGCAGCCCCTGGCCGTCTGCCGCCTCAGCCGACCAGTCTTCCCAAACTTCTTTCCAGGCCTTCGCCGTAAGGGGGGCGGCGGGTGTACCGTCCACCTCCACGGTGATCGTCCAGCGCGGCGCACAGCCGCCCAACAGAGTGGCCACCACCAGGGCGGCCAGCAGGCCGAGGCGCCCAGCCAGATGAGGCCTGCAGGAATGTCGTGTCAGCGTACGCACGTAGGCTTGCTCCTGTCAGTCAGCGCGCTAGCGGTGTGCCGGCTCCAGCGCGACCAAGTCCGTTACCCAACGCCCGCGCCCCTCCCTGGGCAGAACCAGGGCCGGCCGGCCGTTCACAGTGGCGATCACAGCGCCCTCGAGGTCCTCGCGAGCGAACTCCGTAACCCGCCCGGCGGCGTTGGTAGCCACGAAGCGCTCTGCCGCCCAGCCGTCACCGAGCGCCTGGCTGACGAGCGCCCCCGTGTACAGGTGCGCATACTCACCGCGGTAGATCCGCCCATCGGCCTCACTGCGATACATGGCCTGGGCTCCCTCGGCCACCACCGTGGTACGCTGGGCGAGCAGCAATCGCCCCAGTGAGGTCTGCTCTTCGCCGATGCGCAGGGGGCGCTCGGCGCCCTCTACGATGATCCAGCGCACCCCCTTCAGCCAGGTAGACTCGTGCTGGTTGCTGTCGGCAAAGCGCACCCCCTCGAGGTAGGGCACCAGGAGCGAGGCCTCCGTGACGTACTCGCGCTCCAGGACCACCCAGCCCCCGTCGAGCGACTCTAGCGCCACGCGCTCCCACTCGGCGGCGCCGTAGCGGGCCAGCAAGTCTGGCAGCGCGATCGACGTGCCCGCTTCCGCCTCGGCATAGGGGAAGAGGTCGTCGACGATCAGGTAGGTGGCCTCGGGAACATCGCCGAGGATCCAGACCTGGCTCTGAAAGGGCGCGTCGGACAGCTCGAGCGCTCCGTGCACATCGTGGCATTCGGCACAAGTGGCCCGGGCCACCATGTCCTCAGTCGGGAAGGCTCGCCAGGCACCAAGGCTCACCCCGACCACCAGCCCCACCACACCCGCAAACAACCATTGTGCGATCCTGGTCATCCGTCGACTCCTAAGCGTTCTTGGTCGGCGCGCTCCGTCAGGCCCAGCGCCTCGGCAAGCAACTCCACGACGTCCCGCACCATCGTCCCGTCCCCGGCCCGCTGCAGCCCGTCACCGAGCATCGTGGCGCAGTAGGGGCAGGCCGTGGCGCAGGTGCCAGCCCCAAGGCGGGCGATCTCGGCCACGCGGGGCTCCTCCAGCCGGGCGGCCTCGCTTTCCAGCCACATCTGCCCCCCGCCCGCCCCGCAACAAAGCGCCGCGTCCCCGTGGCGCGCGAGTTCCTGCAGGGCCATGCCCGGCAGCAGGGCCAGCAGTTCGCGGGCCGCCCCGGCCTGGCCCAGGCCGCGGGCCAGGTAGCAGGGATCATGGTAGGTGACGGTCCGCGCCGGCAGGCCATCCTCCGGCTGCGCAGCCGGCAGGGCCAGCCGGCCCTGTTGCGCGAGTTCGGCCAGGTAGACCGTCGCATGGCTGGCCGCTAGGGGGGTGCCGAGGTCCGCATACTCGTTGGCCAACGCGTTCACGCAGTGCGGGCAGAGGCTGACGATGCGGCCGTAGCCCCCCGCGCTCAGCACCGCACGGCGCTTCTCGGCCAGTTCTCGCCACAGGTGCTCGTTGCCGAGGCGCCGGGCCGGGTCGCCACAGCACTCCTCGCGGTCCCCCAGGGTGGCCACCGAAACGCCACACTCCTGCAACACGGCCACCATGGCCCGGGCCGCGCGGCGCGCCCGGGCATCCTGCCGGCCCATGCAGCCGAGCCACAGGAGCACCTCGCAGTGTTCCCCGTCGCCGAGCACCGGAAGGTCGGACGTGGCGGCTGTGGATAGGCCCCAGGGGTTGCCGCGCCGCTCCAGGGCGCGGAACACCTCGGCCAGCGGGCTCGGGAAGGTGGCCGCCTCGAGCACGCGCTCGCGCCGCAGGTCGATGACCATGTCCAGCGGGGAGATGCCCACCGGGCAGGCCGTCACGCAGGCCAGGCAGGTGGTGCAGTCCCACAGGGTGGCCTCGCCGACCTGTTCGGCGAGGGGCGCGCTGCCGTGCGCGTCCGCCAGCCCCTGCACGATGCCGAGGGGGTCCAGGGCGCGCCCTGCCTGCTGCGCCGGGCAGGCCGCGCTGCAGCGTCCACAGCGGGTACAGGCCCAGGTGTCCAGCAGCTCTTTGCGCGTCAGGTCGCGGCGGCGCAGGGCGCCGAACGGCTCGCGACCGCTCAGGTCCAGGGGCGCCAGCCTGGCCAGGGGCGCGCCCGGCCGAGACAGCACGCTCCCGGGGGCCAGCAGCATGTGTCGCCACTTGGTGAGGGGCAGCAGCACGGCCATCCCCAACAGCGAGGCGTGCAGCACTGACCAGGCCAGCCCGTAGGCCGAGCGCAGCGCCCCCTCTGGCAGGGCCGTCAAGAGGCTGCCCAGCGCGTCGGAAAGAAATGCTACCTTCCTCCAGGGCGGCTGGGCGATGGCCACCAGCAGCCCCTGCCCGCTCAGCCCGGCCAACACGCCCACCACGAGCAGTCCCCAGAGACCCACGTCGAGCCCGGTCGCCGGGGTCTGCCGAGACACGTGCCGCCGCCACCCGGCCGCGGCCAGGCCGAGGATGGCCAGCAGGGCGCCCAGGTCGGCCAGCACGTGAGTAGCCCCCGACTGTTGCCAGGGCAGGCCCCGCGGCGCCAGGTAGTGGGTCCCCACAAAGCCGACCAGCACCAGCACCCACCCGGCCAGCATCGCCAGGTGCCCGGCTCCGGCCAGCGGAACACGCCAGATGCCGCGCTGGGTGAGCGTCTCTTGCAGGGTGGCCCACAGCCGTGGCCCCATGGCGCCCAGCGGCCGGCCGCGGCGCGCTCGCCTCAGCCGCCAGACGGCCAGCCCCGCCAGCGCGACCCAGTAGATGGCCACCGCGCCCCACAACGCGTAAAGAAGCGGGTAGACGTCCACACCGTAGATCAGTTCAGCCCACAAAGCGTTACCCCCAGAAATGACGTAGACAGACGGCCGCCGCCAGGAACAACACCGCCCCCAGGCCCGCCCAGCGGTCGGTGCGGGTCAGGCGGGTCTCGCGGAGGAAGGTGCGCGTCGCGTAGCGGCCAAAGTGCCGCCCTTCCATCGAAATGGCCAGCGCATCGACCTTGCGCAGGGCCGACACCAGAAGTGGCAACAGCAACTGTCGCAGGATCTCGATCACCCGGCGCAGGGCGTGGCCGTCGTACCGCACGCCACGAACGAGCTGGGCCTGGTAGACGGTGGTGGCCTCGACCTCGAACACGGGCACCATCCGCAGCGCCGTCACCAGCGCGAACCCGTAGCGATAGGGCAGCCCGGCGCGCATCAGGGCATAGGCCAGATCGCTGGGATCGGTGGTCAGCACGAAACATTGGCTGCTGAGCACCACCACCAGAAAGCGCCCCGCCACCAGCGTTCCCCGGGCCAGCCCCTCAAGCGTCACCGGCAGATGCCCCCCTCCCCAGGGCCACAGGTACAATAGGACGGTCGCCCCGCGATAGAAGAGGGCCTGCAGCAGGAGGAGCGACAGCCCCGACCAGGCCAACAGCCGCCTCCCGCGCACCCTAGCCAGAAGCCCACCCCCCGCGCCCTGCGCCAGCGCCACGAGCCCGCCGAGCACGGCCAGCACGTAGGGCGCCCGGCCAACCAGGAACACCGCCACGCTCACCGCCACGAGCCACCCCCCCTTGACCAGGGGGTGCAGGCGCTCCAGCCAGCTGGGCTCGGGAGCCGGGGGAAGCACGCCGCGCGCCTGCATCAGCCCGTCACCGCGTAGGCCGAGCGGCCCAGGCGGGCCAGCTCGGCAAAGGCCACGGCGGGCGGCGCATCCACCAGCACCTTTCCCTCGGCGAGGAACAGGACCCGATCGGCAACCTGCCAGACGGCGGCCGGATCGTGCAGGGCGGCCACCACGCAGGCGCCCTCATCGGCAGCCCGCCGCAGCCGCCCGAGCAGGAGATCGGCATTGGCGGCGTCCTGCCCGATCAGCGGCTCATCGGCCAGGATGACCTTGGGGCGGTGGACAGTGGCCGCCACCAGGTTCAGGCGGCGCTTCT
>JAAZBY010000544.1 GCA_012513595.1 Chloroflexota bacterium | reverse complement strand
TAGGGGATCGTGGATAGGGTGGCCGTTTGCACATCGGCGAACGGGCATGATGGGCCTCCTCGTGCTGCGCTGCGACGCCTGGAGACTGGTCGGGGAATGGCCGAAAACTCTTGCACCCGCAAACGATTCTGTGCTATAGTGGGGGTGCGTTCTAGAACAGGTGTTCCAGGGGTGCCCCACGGGAGTGGACAGACATGCTCTTTCGCGTCGTACACCTTCTCCGCTGCCGGCTCTTCCTCTGTGGCCGCTGCCCCCGCCGGCTGCAGTGTCTACGGCGTGGCGATATGGCCGCTGCGTGGATAACGGCCAAGACTGCGGCCCGGATCGCATGGCAGGCTTGGCGTCGAAGGGACTAGCTTCTGGGCTGCTCCCTAGCCATCGACCGCGCTACGCTCAGGATAGCGTTTCGTCCGCTATCGGTCGTTCTGCGATAGCAGGTCAGTAGCTCGTCTTCCGTGGCATCGTGTGGCGCCTCGAGCCCCAGGAGCCAGGGGACGGATCGCATCAGAACCCGCGACAAGATCATCACCTGCTCTACGGTGAACGCATAGCGCCCGCGCTCGTAGTGACCGTAACTGGCCTCCCCCAGCCCGAGGGCGTCCGCAACATCGCGACGAGAGAGGCCTGCTGCCATGCGGGCCGATATGACTCGCTTTATGATCTGGTGTTCCAGTTTGGTAGGCATCGCCTCCCCCCTGCGCACATGATACCATAAGAGCGGCACGGATTGGGGAGAATCTATTGACAAGCCCGTACCTATGTGGTACACTGAGTGTGCCCGACAGGTGCGGGCGTTTCGTTTAGCCTCGTATGTCCCTAATGGGAACGATATATGCACCGGAGAGGAGTGCTGGATGGAGTTCAACGTTCGGCTTCGCATCCTGCGAGCCGCCCACAACTTCAGCCAAGCCCAGCTCGGCGAGATCGCCGGCATAGATACCAAGTTCATCAGTCACGTCGAGACGGGCAAGATGCTGCCCAGCCCCGAGTGGGAGCAGCGCATCCGCGCGGCCCTGGGCTGGACGCCGGCCGTCGACGCCGCGCTGGACGCCCTCGCCGCTGCCCTGGCCCAGGGCGGGCCGGAGAGCGCCGACCAGGCGGACGCCGCATGACCACCCGCGGCGACTTCCACCTCACCACCGCCGGCCGGGTCCCCACCCCCGACGAGGTCGTGGAGCTGGTTCGCTCCACGCCGGGCGGCATGGACCTGATTCTGGACGCCGTCGACTGGTATCGCCGGCGCCACGCCCAGCCCCAAGGGGCGCACCCGGCCGAAGACAGGCCGGACGCCGCATAGATCGTTCCACGTCCGGATTCACACAGGAGCAGTACGATGCCAAGCCTGACCAAGACCGAGACCACGATCCGGGAGCTACACGAGGACGACGCCTGCATAGAGCTGGCCCTGGACGGCCACATGCAGCGGATCGGCCAGCTGTGGCAGATCATCCTCTCCGACGGGGTGGTCGACGAGGCCGACCGGCAGGCGATCCACGAGATCCGCCTGCGCACCGAAGCCGCCGTGGATCTCACCCGGCGGAGCCTGGAGAAGACCCGGCAGATCACCGGCCTCTACTGCGAGCTGGCCTCGGAGCGGCGGCAGTGGGCCCTCGCGGCGCGGCCGGCCGAACGGCGGCCGGACTTGGTGGCGTGATGAACGCGATCGCCGAGCGGTTCTATCGGGACTGCGTCGTCTTTCACCAGGCCCAGCGCCAGACGGCCGCGATGTTTGGCGTGCGCAACGACATCACGGCCCGGCGGGGGGCGTACCGGCATCTCCTGGATCGCCACGCCGAGCCGACGGTGGTGCGCCACGTGCCCCAGATCGCCGGCGTACTGGATCGCCTCGAGGAGCGAGCCCGCCGGGAGGCCCAGGAGGAAGGATCGTGAGCGGATCGTTCGACGCTACCCACTCTGCCGTGATGGCGATTGCCGGCCTGGCCCTGCAGGTGCCGGGTGAGGACGTCCGCGCGGCCATTGGCGAGATCCACCACACCGACGCCGTCATGCCGATCGTCGACCCGACCGGATACCGGGCGATCATGAAGAACGTGCCCGAGCACCTGGAGCTCCTCGAGGCGTTTCTCGCGTTCCGGAGCACCGTGGCCAAG
>JAAZBY010000058.1 GCA_012513595.1 Chloroflexota bacterium | reverse complement strand
GCGCCGCGCCAACCCCCTTGTCCGACACGTCGGCGATCAGGAAGCCCAGCCGCCCGCCCTCCAGCGGCACAAAGTCATAGTAGTCGCCGCCCACCCCGCGGGCCGCCCGCCAAGCCACCGCCACCTGCCAGCCGGCCAGGGCGGGGATGGTCTCGGGGAGGAAGGCCTGTTGGATCTCCTGCGCCAGCTCCATCTCCCGTTCCAGGCGCTGCTGGGCCAGGGTCTGCGCGTATAGCTCGGCCGCCTCGATGGCCAGCGAGGTCTGGTTGGCGATGCCCGACAGGATGCTCAGGCTGCGGCCCGGGAAGCCCTGGGCCGCGCCGTGCCCCGCCAGGAGCACGCCCAGCCGCTTGGAGCGCGCGCGCAGCGGCAGCGCCGCCACCCGTCCCTGCACACTGGCGGGCAGGGCCCCGGCCGGCAGCCAGCCGGAGGCCACCGGGTCATCGACCAGCAAGGGTTCGTCGCGCCCGAGCACGTCCTGCACGCAGCCGTTCGCGCCCGACATGAGCGCCTCAACGGCCGCCTCGGGCAGGCCGTAGGCGTGCCGCGCCGAGATGGCGCCGCGCTCCTCGTCCCACACCAATATGGCGCACCAATCCACGCCCACCAGCATCGGCACCAGCCGCGCCACGGTGGCGGCTGCGTCGGTGAGGTCCAGCGTGGTGTTGATCGAGTTGGCCACCTGCAGGAGCGCGGTGGACACCCAGGCCTCCTCGCGCTGTGAGGCGTAGAGCCGGGCGTTGTCCAGGCCGAGCGCGGCATGGTTGGCGATCCCGGTGAGGATGGTCATATGGTGTTCCGACGGGGGGGCCACGCCGTCCAGCTCCTGCACCAGCATGGCGCCCACGAACTCCCCCTTGGAGCGCAGCGGCAGCCCGATCACCCGGCCGCTGTGGCCCTCGTCCCCGGGCTCCGTCGGCAGGACGGCGGCCAGCTCCGCGGCGTCGGTGCAGAGCACCTGCCCCTCGGTGCGCAGCCGATCGAGGATCGGCACGCTGCCGGCCGCGTACGTGGCGGAGCGCAGCCGCGCCGTCTGCGCGCGCGACCATCCCTCGCTGGCCAGCGCCGTGTAGGCGGCGGCCTCGTCGGCCCAGGTAAAGATGACGCAGCGCTCCACGCCAGCCAGCATGAGGGCCAGCCTGGCGACGGCATCGAGGGCATCCTCCGGGGTGGCCGGGTTAGCCGCAATCGCCTCGGCGGCCTGCTGCAGCGCGGTGGACACCCAGGCCTGCACCTGTTGCGCCTGGTGCATACGGTTGTGCTCGATGGCGATGGCGACCTGGGCGCCCAGCGTCTCCAGCACGAAGCGGTCGTTCTCGCTAAAGGCGTCGCGCTCGTTGCTCTGGACGTCGAGCACCCCCACCAGGCGCCCCTCGGCCATCAGCGGCACGGTGATCTCGGAGAGCGTCTCGGGCAGGGCATCGTCGGAGCGGAAGCGTGGGTCCAGCGCGACATCGCTGGCCAGGATGGTCCGCCCATCGCGGGCGGCGTTGCCGATCAGCCCCTCGCCCCAGGGCGCGTTCAGGCCCCTCTGCTGGATGTAGGCGGAGG
Source organism: Chloroflexota bacterium (assembly GCA_012513595.1). The sequence continues at coordinate 16,333 of JAAZBY010000058.1, read as the reverse complement.
AGGCCGCCTCAAACTGGATGCGCTGCGCCTCAGGGTCGGCGGTGAAAATGGTCACGTGGTAGTAGCCAAACGTGTCGGCCACCAGCCTGGCGGTGTCGGCGAACAGGTCGGGCAGGCCCTGGATGGCCGCCACCTTGCGGCTGACCCGGGCAATGGCCAGCAGCTGCGTAGCGCGCTGCCGTTCGCGCTGGTAGAGGCGCGTGGTCTGCAGGCCCATGGCCGCCTGGGCGGCCAGCAGCTCGACGGCGGCGCGGTCCTCCGGGGTGAAGGCGTCCTTTTCGGGGCTTTGCAGAGACAGCACGCCCAGCAGCTCGTCGCCGCGAATCACTGGCACGTACAGGCCACTGCGGGCCGCCGGGCCGAGCGGCAGGGGTTTCAGGTTGCTATCAGCAAAATCGGGCACCGCCAAAGCCTGGCGCGCCTGCGCGACGGCCACAAAGGTGTCTGCCGTGAAGAGCGGATCGGGCAGGCTCGCCTCGCGATGCTCCACCATGGCATACACCAGGGCGGGGCTCTCAGCGGTCTCTTGCAGTTGCAGGGCAAAGACGGGTGTAGCGACGATCTGCAGGCTGCTGCGGTAGATCAGCCCGCAGAGCGAGTGCACATCCAGCCGGGCGTTCAAGAGACCGTGGCCCAGCGCGCTGATGGTGGACAGCTCGCGCACGTGGCGGCGCTCTCGGCTCAGCGAGACCATCAGCGTCTGCAGCACGTAGGAGACGGCCAGAACCGTCACCCCGATGATGAGGAAGAGCGGGCCGCTGGTGTGCCTGGAGGCGGCAACGGCCGCCGACACCGGCAGCGGCATCAGTTCCACCAGCAGCGAGTAGGGCAGGATGTTCTGTACAAAGTACGCCAACCCCGTGCGCCCTTCCAGGAAGAAGGTAGAGGCCGCCCAGGAGAGGTGGTCCACCGTGAAAAGGGTCACGCTGGCCGCCAGCACCGGCAGCAGCCCCCGCCAGGTGATCACCGCCAGGGGCAGCACGCCCCCGCAGACCACGTAGACCCCGCCGGCCGAGGCGAGCTTTAGCACGTTCAACCCGCAGGTAAACAGCACCGCCTGCCAGCGCCCTCCCGTGGGCCAGAGCTGGCCGTGCTCGGCGTCGGCCGCGCGGCACACCCCGCTCGACACCGCGGCGACCAGCGCGCCGCCAAACGGCCCAAAGGTGAACAGCGCCGCCAGGTCTACAATGCCGACCAGGCTGTGCGTCACCTTGCGCACCACACGGAAGCCGAGGCTCTTGACCCCAATAGAGAGCAGGGTGAAGGTCGCCACGGTCAGCCAGTCGGGCATGTGTTCAGCCCGCAGCCCCAGGACCACCAGGACGGCCAACCCCAAGAAGCCCACCAGGAGATGGTAGGCCAGCGCGGGAATATTGCGGCGCCGGGAGGGCGCCCTGGAAGGCGTCTCGTAGGCCACGGTGGAGCGTTCTCTCAGTTGCTCGCGGGCAAGCCCAGGTCAAAGACACGGTCGAACCCGCACAGCGTGAGCACACGCCGGATGCGGGCAGGGATATTGATCAGCACGACCTCGCCGCCGCGCGTCTGCTGGCGCCGCTGCGCCAGGAGCAGCGACCGCAACGCGCTGGTCGACGCGTAGGTGACGGCGCCCAGGTCGAGCACCAAGAGCACGGCCCCGGCGTCGAACTCGGCCTTGAGCAGGCGGTCGAGCGCGTCGGTGGAGGTGGCATCCAGGCGCCCAGACAGGCGTAGCGGCTCAACGCGGGTGTGAACGTTCGAGTCGCTCATGGGCGGGGCTCCCCGGCGGCCTTGCGCATGACGACCTGGTTGCCCGCGTGCGGGCTGAAGGTGAACTGCACGCTGTCCATCAAGCGCCGCATCAGGTAGACCCCCAACCCGCCGATGGTGCGCTCTTCCAGGGGCGAGGAAAAGTCGGGCTCGGGGACCGAGTCCGGATTGAATGGCTGGCCATAATCGGTGATCTCCACGACGAACTCGCTGCCATCCAGGTAGCAGCAGACGCGGAGTTCCCCGTCGGCGTCGCCGTTGTAGGCGTGCAGGATAGAGTTGGTGCAGGCTTCGTCAACGGCCATCTGCACGTCAAAGGTGCTCTCTTCATCGAGGCCGGCTGCCGCTGCGCGGCCGGCCACGTACTCGGCGATCTGAGCAAGGTTCTGTATGTTGCTCGTTACGCAGAGCTCAGGTTGGGCGGGCATCTGTATCCTCGATCTCGCGCGCCACAGGGGGCGGAATGGCACCAGGGCCGCCTGCTCCCGAGTGCCCAGCAGGCAGAGCAGACGGCCCTGGCGGGTTCCTCGCTGGGCTAGAAGCTACCCACGGCCAGGGCGCAATCCTCGAACGCCTCCAGCAGGGGGGCAATGCCGGCCAGGTCCAGCACCCGGTGGATACGGTCTGGCACCTCACACAGGCGGACGTCACCACGGTTCCAGCGTCGGCACTCTTTGTAGGCCATCACCAGAACGCGGATGGCAGCGCTGCCAAAGAACTCTACACCCTTCATCTCCAGAACAATCCGGTAGACGCCCGAGTCCATCACCTCACGAAGGGCCTTTTCCAGGTCCGGGGCGGTGTTCGAGTCAAACCGGCCGCTCAACCTGACCAGATCGCATCGCTTGAGGCGTGTTGTCGTGATTTCCATGCATCTCCTCCGTGTCGCGCATGCGCCGGTGGGCCTGCGCCATCCCCTGCTGCGGCAGCGGATCGATTATAGCACAGGCGCTTGGCGCCCTCAAGCATTCTACGCACTCCACCGCGGCAGGTTCCGCTACGCCCCGGAACACGGGTTGACACGCGCGCCGCCCGGGCTATCATCGGGCGGATGCGCGCCACGCAGACCAGCGCCGGGCCAGGTGCCTCACGGCCTGCCCGCCTTTACGGAAGGAAGCAAGGCATGACCCGCTACTACCGAGTGCAGGAAACAGAGTTGGATCGCTTTACCCGCCAGGTGTTCGAGGCCTGCGGCATGACGCCCGAGGGGGCCGCCATCCTGGCCGACAACCTCGTCCAGGGCGAGCTGCACGGCCTGGGCAGCCACGGCGTCTCACGGCTGCTGCCCACCTACGCCCAGCGCCTGCTGGGGGGCGGGATCAACCCACGGCCGGCGCTGCGCGTGCTGTCGCGCCGCGGCACCACGGGCGTGGTGGATGGCGACGCCGGCCCCGGCGCGCTGGTGGGGCAGTTCGCCATGGACCTGGTGCTGGAGATGGCCCGCGAGTTCGGCTCCGGCTGGGTGACGGCGCGCAACAGCCAGCATTTTGGCGCGGCCTTTCTCTTTGCCCGGCGGGCGCTGCCGCTGGGCATGATCGGCTTTGCCACCACGGCCGCCATCCCGATGGTGCTCCCCTACGGTGGCAAGAGGCCGGCCCTGGGCACCAACCCCCTCTGCGTGGCCGTCCCCGGCGGTGAGCGCGGCAACATCATCCTCGACATGGCCACCAGCGTGGTGGCGCGGGGCAAGGTGCAGGTGGCCGTGCTGGAGCACAAGGACATCCCCCTGGGCTGGGCGGTGGACGCCGACGGCAACCCGACCACCAGCGCCGTCGAGGGAGCCAAGGGCTACCTGCTGCCGCTGGGCGCCTACAAGGGCTACGGGCTGGCCACCATCGTCGAGGTGTTCAGCTCGGTGCTCAGCGGGGCAGCGGTGGCATCGGAGATTGGGGCCATGTTCACCGATGCGTCCACGCCGCAGCGGATGGGGCACTTTTTCGGGGCGCTGGACGTGGCCGGGTTCCTGCCGGTGGAGGAGTTCCGCGCCCGGGTAGACGCCTTGATCGCCTACCTAAAGTCCGTGCCCAAGGCGGACGGGGTCGAGGAGATCCTGGTCGCCGGGGAGCCCGAGGCGCGCCGCGCAGCCGTCAACCGGGTCGCGGGCATCCCACTGGCCGAGGATGTGGTGACGGCGATCCAGAAGGTGGGCGCCGGGCTCGGCGTGGCGCCGCTGGCGGCAGCCGCCGAGGCCTAGAGGCACAGCATAGAGGGGGGAGGCCGGGCGGCCTCCCCCCTCTCTACTCTAGAGCATTGGGCGATCAGGCCCGCACGGCAACCACGACTGCCTCGCCGGCCAGCTTTTCCTCGCTGCGGCCGTCCCAGGCGGCACCGTCGTCATCAGTGAGCACCGCGGTAGCCAGCGTCTCGGCCATCAGGTAATCCTGGAAGGCCGTCAGCGCCCCGCGGGCCTCGGCGTTCAGGCCGAACAGCCCCACGGTGATGCGCTGATCGAGCTGATAGTCCACATCCCGGCGCAGCGTCTGCACGTAACGCACCAGGTCGCGCACCAGGCCCTCGTCGCGGAGGGCCGGGGTGATGACCGCGTCGATCCCCACGGTGATGCCCTTATCGGAGGCCACGGCCAGCCCCTCGGCGGGGGCCGTCTCGATGAGCACCTCCTCCGGGCCGAGCTCCACCGCCTCACCATCCACGGCCAGGGCGACGTTCTGGCCCGCGCGCAGGGTGCGCACCACCTGGCCCGCGTCGGCGGCGGCCAGGGCCGCCCGCACCTTGGGGAACTGCCGCCCGAACTTGGGCCCCAACACCCGCCCATCGGCCACCAGGCGGTAGGTCACCAGGGCGTCTTCCCGGTCGACAAGCTGCACCTCTTTGACGTTCAGCTCGTCGAGGATGATGGCGCGCAGCTCCTCCGAAAGGTCACTGTGCTGGTCACCGGCGTAGACCAGGGCCCGCGCCAAGGGCTGGCGCACTTTGATGTTGGCGCTGCCGCGGGCGCCCAGGCCCAGGCTGGCCACACTGCGAGCCAGGGACATCTGGGCCATCAGCTCCTCGTCGATGGCTGCGGCGTCGGCCTCCGGCCAGGCGCAGTGATGCACGCTGGCATAGGCCTCCTCACGCACCGAGCGCACCAGGTTCTGGTACATCACCTCACTCACAAAGGGCGTGAACGGCGCCAGCAGCTTGCCCATCTTGAGCAGCACGTGGTACAGGGTGGCGTAGGCGGTGGCCTTGTCGGCGTCGTGCTCGCTCTTCCAGAAGCGACGTCGGCTGCGGCGCACGTGCCAGTTGGTCAGGTCGTCGAGGAAGCCCTCCAGGGCCGCCGTCGCCGTGTAGGCGTCCGAATCCTCCAAAGACGCGGTTACCCGCGCGACGACGTCGTTCAGCCGTGCCAGGATCCAGCGGTCCAGCAGGTTGTCGCTGGCGGGCGTGGGGCCCTCGGGAGAGTCCGGCGAGAAGGCGCCGTCGCCGGGCGTCCAGTCGTCCACCCTGGCGTAGGTCACAAAGAACGAGTAGACGTTCCAGAGCGGGATCAGGAACTGCCGGCGCACCTCGTCAGCCCGGTGATAGCCGAACAGGAGGTTGTTCTCCGGCTTGTGCGCGCAAAAGAGCCAACGCATGACGTCCACACCCATCGAGCGGGCAGCGTCGTTGAACTCGATCGAGTTCCCCCAGCTCTTGTGCATCGGGCGGCCGTCCTCGGCGTAGAGGGTGGCGTAGCCAAAGTTCTCCAGGAAGGGGGGCTTGTTCTCGATCACCGTGCTCATGGCCAGCAGAGAGTAGAACCAGTTGCGGAACTGCCCCGGGAACGACTCGCTGATCCAGTGGGCCGGGAACCACTCTTCCCAGTACTCGCGGTCCTGCCGGTATGAGAGCGTGCTAAAGGGGACGATGCCGGCATCCAGCCAGGGGTTGCCCACGTCGGGCACCCGGCTCATCTGCTCGCCGCACCGGGGGCAGGCGATCTTGACCGCGTCAACATACGGGCGATGCGGCGTGTGACCCTGGAACTCGGCCCAGCCGGCCACGGCCCGCTCTCTCAGCTCGACCTCGTCGCCGATCACCTCATAGTGGTGGCAGGCGTCACAGGTCCAGAAGGGCAGCGCCAACCCCCAGTAGCGCTTCTTGGAGATCATCCAGTCGTGCATGTTGCGCAGCCAGTCCAGCTCGCGCTCCAGGCCAAAGGCCGGGATCCAGCGGATCTGCTTGGTGACCTCCATCATGTCATGGCGCAGCTCGTCCATGCTGATGAACCACTCGTCCACCAGGCGGAAGACCAGCTCGGTCTTGCAGCGCCAGCAGACCGGGTAGCGGTGGGTGACGTCGGCGACGCGGTAGAGCAGGCCCTTGTCGCGCAGGCGGGCAAAGATCGGCTCGCGGACGTCCTCGACGTGCATGCCCGTCAGCCAGCCAAAGCCCTCCACAAAGTGGCCCTCTTCCTCCAGCGGGGCCACCACGGGCAGGCCCAGCTCCTTGCCAAGGACATAGTCCTCAGCGCCGCAGCCCGGGGCGATGTGGACGATGCCGGTCCCTTCCGCCTCCCCCACCTCGTCCCACAGGACGACGCGGTGCGCCTGGACGGCGCTCAGCGAGGAGGTGTTGGCCATCTCGTGCACGACGGTGTAGCCGCCGGGCTCCTGCGCGGCGGGGAGTTCGTCAAAGGGGCCGTCGTAAGCCCAGCCCTCCATCTCGGCACCCTTGAGCTCGCCGAGCACCTCGTAAGGCCCCTGCAGCATGTGCGTGGTGCCCTTGGAGAGGTAGAGGACCTCCCCCTGGTTGCGGACCTTGACGTAGGTGAGCTCGGCGCCCACGGCCGGCGCCACGTTGGAGGTGAGCGTCCAGGGGGTCGTCGTCCAGACGAGCAGCGCCTCACCCGGGCGGTCGCGCAGGGGGAAGCGCAGCGTCACGCCGGGGTGCGTCAGGTCGGCGTACCCGTCGGTGACGATCTCGTGCTGGCTGATGGCGGTGGCACAGCGCGGGCACCAAGGCATTACGTCTGCGCCGCGGTAGAGCCAGCCCTTCTCCCAGCACTTTTTCAGGAAAGTCCAGATCATATAGTTGTTCTCGTTGGAGAACGTAAAGTACGAGCCGCCCAACTCGGGCAACCCCAGCCGGCCGACAATCCCCTCCACCGTATCGGTGACGGGCCCGTGCGGTCCGTCCACGGTGATCACCTGCGAGGGATCTTCGACCAGCCGGTCGGCCAGGGAGCGCAACAGATCGGGATCGTTCCAGTCCATCCAGTAGCCGAGGCGTACCGACTGCTCGGTCTGCACCGCGGCGTACCGGAGGACGCGTTCCTTGCAGCGCCGCACAAAGCTGGCCAGGCCGAAATCCTCGATGTCCTTCTTGGACTCAAAGCCCAGGTCCTTCTCGACCTCGACCTCCACCCAGAGGCCCTGGCAGTCGAACCCGTTCTGGTAGCGGGTATCGCGGCCGCGCATGGCCCAGAAGCGATGGTACAGGTCCTTGAAGGTGCGTCCCCAACCATGGTGCACGCCCATCGGGTTGTTGGCTGTGATGGGCCCGTCGATGAACGACCATTTGGGCTGGCCGCGCCGCATGCGGCGGAGCGTCTCAAACGCGCCGCTCCTGGCCCAGTACTCCAGCACTTCCTCTTCCTGGGCGACAAAATCGACCTTGGAGGGTACCTCTTGGAATGCCATGTTAACTCCTACCGCCTTGTCTCTGGCCAAGCACACCCCATCGCCGCGCCCCGTCAGGCGGGGAGCTCGATGCGGATGCGCTTGTTGATCTTGCCCTTGCTCTCGTATCCGACCACCCGCACCGCCCCCACCTCACGCGTGTTGGCCACGTGGGTGCCGCCGTCGGCCTGCAGGTCCAACCCGACGATCTCCACGGTGCGCACCTCGCGGATCCCCTCCGGCAGGAGGTTGATCTTGGTGCGGATCAGGTCCGGGATCTGGAAAGCCTCTTCGCGCGGCAACGCGCGGACGCGCACCTCGCGGGCCGCGGCGACCTCTGCGTTGACGCGCACCTCGATCTCGTCCACCAGCTCGCGCCGCAGGGATTCGAACTCGAAATCCATGCGCCCGGCCAGCGGCTCCATGTTCCCGCCGGTGACCAGGGCGCCATAGTCGCGCCACACCACCCCGCAGAGGACGTGGAGCGCCGTGTGGGTGCGCATCAGGCGGTAACGGTGGTCCCAGTCCAGCCGCCCGAGGACCGCCTCGCCGACCGCTGGCAGGTCCGCGCCGACTAGGTGCCACACCTCTCCCGCGCCCCGCTGCACCTTGGTGACCGCCAGGGTGCGGTCGGCGACGTCGAGGAAGCCCACGTCGCAGGGTTGGCCGCCGCCGCCGGGGTAGAAGGCGGTGCGGTCGAGCGCCACAGCGCCGCGCTCCGCGTCCACCGCCGTCACCGTGGCGCGGAACTCGCGCACGGCGCTGTCCTGCTGGTAGATCAGGTCGGTCATGGCCCTCTCCCAAGAAAAGAAAAAGGCCCTCGCCCACCAGGGACGAGAGCCATAGTGCTCCCGCGGTACCACCCTCGTTGCCCGCCGGCAGGCTCCACCCGCCGGAAGGGGCCGCTCTTTCGCCTGCGGGAGCCTGCCCGCCTGGGGCCCGCTCCGAGAGGCGCGTCGGGGTAACGTCGGACGAGGACGGACAGACCTACTCAGCCCCGGGGTCGGGAGCCTTTCGACTGTCGGCTCGGGAGGGATTTTCGGCCGTCAGCGCGTGCCCTCTTTCCACCAGCCGCGGGCTCTCTGGACGCCTGTCGTCAGCCTACTCGTCTCCGTCATCGCCGTTAACGGTAGTATTATAGCATCCTCAGGCCGACGCCGCAACTTGCCGCCCAACGCGGACGCTCTACTTCTTGCGGCGCCGGGACCTCACCAGCCGCTGGGCGACAAAGAAGGCCAAAAAGATCGCCACCAGCGTCAGCGACTGCGGGCTGGGCTGGGCCCAATAGACCCAGGCCCCCAGCGCGGCGAGCAGGAGGCCTATCACCACATAGCGCCCCCAGGCGCTCTGCCAGACCATCTGCCAGGCAGCCATGCCCCGCGCCACCCCGCGCAGCCCGCCGGACGTGAGGGCCAGGCGGAACTGCTCCTCGGCCTCCGTCCGGCGGCCCAGTTTGGCCAGGCTCAGCCCGTAGGCGTAGCGCGTCGGCCCATCGGGCTCCGGGCTGTTGGCGACCACGTGCCCCAACACCTCGGCGGCGCGTTCGTAGCGCTGCCGCACAAAGAGGATGCGCCCCAGCGCCCCGGCCGCGCGGTGGAAGAAGGGGTTCAGCGCGTAGGCCTGCTCGAGGTACTCGATCGCCTCATCGAGGTTCTGGGCGCGGGCCGCGAGGATGCCCAGATTGGAGTAGGCCAACGTCGCCGCGTGGGGGTTGGCCTCGCGCATGCCCACCACGCGCTGGGCCACCTCGGTGGCCTCGCCGTCGCGCCCCTCGGCGAGCAGCACATAGGTCTCCACATGGAGGGCCAGGGCCTCCATCTCGGCGCGCAGCGCGCCATCGGGGATGGCGGCGATGAGCACGCGGCCCCGTTCCAGCGCGGCCTGCGCGCCGGCCGCGTCCCCCATGTCGGCCAGTAGCTGGGCCATGGTGAGGGAGGGCTCCGGCTCCGAGGGGGCCAGTTTGGCGGCGCGCTCCAGCGCCTGGCGCGCCTCCTCATAGTCGTCCGTCAGAAAGTGGAGCGCGCCGAGGGCCGCGTACCCCTCCCAACGCTCGGGAGCGAGCTCCAGCAAGCGGTTGGTCGCCGCCAGCGCCTCGGCGTGCCGGCGCTCGCGCGTCAGGGTGCGGGCCAGGCCCAGGGCCGCCTCGTAGGAGGCCGGCTCGAGTTCGGCGGCGCGCCCGTAGGCCTGCAGGGCCTCATCGAGCCGCAGGGCGCGGTAGGCGGCATCCGCCTGGGCGATCAGCGTGTCATAGTCGTGCGGTTGGTCCATCCTGCTCTCCCCTTCTCGCGGGCCTGCGCCTGCCCACTATAGCAGCGCCGAGATCGGCCGGCAAGATACCCCTTGCCGCGCCAGGGCAGCCGCCCGGCATGAACCTGGGCGTTTTACCCGCCCCGACGGCACAACCCTTACCCGGCGCCGACGTAATGAGAGCAGAGGCGTGCGCACGACGGCCCACGCCCTGGCCGGACGGCCAGGATCGACCTCGACCCTCGCCAGACCACAGACCGGCCAGCCGCAGGGTGCGTTCCGCGACCACGCCACGTAGTATCGTCCGTGTTGCGGTTGGGTTTGGCGCGCATGGTTCGCAGAGGAGAAACCGCCATGTCAGAGTTCCCGGAAGGCACCCCCGAGAAGGGCGCCAGGAAGAACAGGACTGCCGTGATCATCGTCGTCGTTGTGTTGGCCCTCTTGCTGTTGTGCTGCTGCTCGGTGGCCATCGGCGCCGCGATCTACGCCCCCAGGGCCACCACGAGTTCGCTGCAGGTCTTCCCGCCGAGGTTCAACCTGTGGCCGTTCCGCGGGGGCATCGAGATCGCCTACCCGAATGTGGAGGCCAAGCACTCCTTCGGGCAGCCGGTTGAGAGTGTCGACGCCGACGTGGCCGTCACCATCAACAACCAGGTCGGCGAGGTGCATGTGGTAGGCACCGACGCCTCGACGATTCAGGTTACCGCCGACATCCGCGCCTATGGCACCAGCACGGCCGACGCCCAGGCGGCCCTCGACCGCGTGGAGGTGACCGTCACCCGTACGTCGGCCGGGCAGGTAGCGGTGCGCGGGAGCTTCCCCGAGGCTCTGTCGCGGGGGCGCTCGCCGGTGGTGGATCTCACCATCGAGGTCCCCCGCCGGGCCAGGGTCGAGGTCACCGCGAACGTCGGCGCGGTGTTCGTGGATGATCTGACGAGCGACGTCACGGCGACCTCGAACGTCGGTGAGGTCCGCGTGAACGGCGTCGAGGGCGCGCTGCACCTGCGCGCGAACGTGGGCGAGGTGCTCGTCACGGATTGGACCATGACCGGTGATTCGGAGGTTCGCGGCGACGTCGGCAGGGTGCGGGTGACGGTCAACGATGCCCCCTCCTTCCGCCTGGATGCAGAGGCCACCATTGGCGACATCGATTGCCAGTTTGACGTGTCGGGCACCCAGGAACGCCGCAGGGTCCCCGGTGACCGTCTGGTGGGCACCGTGGGAGACAACCCCACCATGGAGCTGGTACTGCGCACGGGCACGGGGGCCATCGAGCTCCGCCGTGGCCGCTAGAAAGATGCTGACCTACGACGTCACGCTGCCGATCCGGGAGGGGATGCCCGTCTGGCCGGGCGACCCTCCCGTGCGCATAGAACGGCTGTCCAGCGCTCAGGCCGGGGACGCCTTTGGCGTCTCTCGCCTGACGCTGGGCAGCCACACCGGCACCCACGTCGACGCGCCCTCGCACGCCCTGCCCGAGGGGCCTTCACTCGACCTCCTGTCTCTGGAAACGTTCTGGGGGGCGGCGCTCTTGTGCGGCGTGCCAGGGGTGCCGCGGGTCACCGCTGCGGAGCTGGCCATGCTGGGGCTGCCCGCCGGGTGCCGGCGCCTGCTCTTGCGGACGGCGAACTCGGAGCGCAACGGCGCGGATCCCCTGGCGGATTATGTCGCGCTGGACGAATCGGCGGCGCGCTGGCTGGTGGAGCGCGGGGTGGCGCTGGTGGGGATCGACGCTCCCTCTATCGAGCCGTCGGGCGCTGGGATGGGGCCGGTGCACCGCATCCTGTTGCGCGGCGGCGTAGTGATCCTCGAGGGGCTGGCGCTCGGCGGCGTGCCGCCCGGCGAGTATGAGCTCGTCTGCCTGCCGCTGGCCATCGTCGGCGCCGACGGCGCGCCGGCGCGGGTGCTCTTGCGCACGCCGTAGGCCCGCCCGGCTCCGCGCCAGCGATCCCCGGTATGGGCCTTGCGGGCTCTGTGGCCTCCCCACTCGGCACCTGGGATCGCCAGGGCGGGATTGACAGGACAGACAGGACCGGTGGACTCTGCTGAAGGCACCTGTCTCTGCACCAGTCTTCACATCCTGTAAATCCTGTGAATCCTGTCCTTCTGCTCTTCTCTCCCCGCGGCGGCAAATGGCCCTCGGCAGCGATCCAGATGTTGACAGAGCGCCGCCTATGTGATATGCTCTTCCCAATGTCGCCCCTATCATGGGACCTAGAGATGACGCCTTCTGACCTGGCCGGGACCATTATTCTGGTTCTAGTTGCGCTCCTCGTTGAGGAGCCGTTGCCGGTTGGGGGGCACTCTTGCTAGGCTAAGACGCAGAGAGCCAGGAAGCCAGAAAAGGGCCTCACCCAACCAGGGTGAGGCCCCTTTTGTTACTCTGAACACCCGGAGCAACGCCGCCCCCGGCCTCCTCAAGGAAGTGGACCCCATCGCTGTCGATGTCACGGCGCACGCCCGCCCGTAGGGGCCGTCCCGCGCCGCCCGAGCCAGAGGTTCACCACACAGAGGAGTCGAGGACGTGAGAAGCGACGCCGTCAAACGCGGTCTGGAACGAGCCCCCCACCGTGCGCTGCTCCGCGCCCTGGGGCGCAGCGACGAGGAGATGAACCGCCCCTTTGTCGGCGTGATCAGCTCCTTCAGCGAGATTGTCCCCGGGCATATGCACCTCCGCCTGCTGACCGACGCGGTCAAGGCCGGCGTCTACATGGCCGGCGGCGCCCCCTTTGAGGCGGGCACCATCGCCGTCTGTGACGGCATCGCCATGGGGCACCAGGGGATGAAGTACTCGCTGGCCTCCCGCGAGCTCATCGCCGACTCGGTAGAAACCGTGGCCCTGGCCCACGCCTTTGACGCCCTCGTCCTGATCCCCGCCTGCGACAAGGTCATCCCCGGCATGCTGATGGCCGCTGCCCGGCTGGACCTCCCCGCCGTGGTGGTAACGGGTGGCCCCATGCTGGCCGGCCGCCGCGGGCAAGAGATCCTGGACCTGAACAGCGCCTTTATGGCCGTCGGCCAGGCCGCCAAGGGAGAGATCACCCCCGACGAGGTGGAGCGCATCGAGAGGGCCTGCTGCCCGGGGTGCGGGTCGTGCGCGGGGATGTTCACCGCCAACACCATGGCCTGCCTGGCGGAGGCGCTGGGCATGGCCCTGCCCGGCAACGGCACCATCCCGGCGGTCTCCTCGCAGCGACTGGTGCTGGCCAAAGAGGCCGGCATGCGGGTGATGCACCTCCTGGAGCGGGACGTGCGCCCCTCGCGCATCCTTACCGCGGGCGCCTTTCACAACGCCTTCAGCACCGACATGGCCATGGGCGGCTCGTCGAACTCCGTGCTGCACCTGTTGGCCATCGCCCATGAGGCGGGGCACGACGTCGACCTGGCCCGGCTGAACGAGTACAGCGAGCGAACCCCGCACCTGTGCAAGCTCTCCCCCGCCGGTGAGCAGCACCTCGAGGACCTCTACCACTCGGGCGGCATCGGCGCCATCATGGCCGAGCTGCAGGGCCTCGGACTGCTGCAGGGCGACGCGCTGACCGTCACCGGCGCCACGGTGGCCCAGAACCTGGCCCCCGGCTCGCGCTGGGCGCCCGACTATGCCACCGTGGATCGCCGCGTCGTCCGCAGCCCGCAGGACCCCTATTCGGCCACCGGCGGCCTGGCCATCCTCTTCGGCAACCTGGCCCCGCAGGGCGCCGTGGTCAAGCGCGCCGCGGTGGCCCCAGCGATGATGGTGCACTCGGGCCCCGCCCGGGTCTATGACTCGGAGGAGGAGGCCACTCGCGCCATCATGGCCCGCGAGTTCGCCGATGGCGACGTGCTCGTCATCCGCTACGAGGGGCCCAAGGGCGGCCCCGGGATGCGCGAGATGCTGACCCCTACCTCGCTCCTGTCGGGGATGGGCGTCGATGACCGGGTGGCCCTGCTCACCGATGGGCGCTTTTCCGGCGCCTCGCGCGGGGCGGCCATCGGCCATATCTCGCCCGAGGCGGCCGCAGCCGGCCCGCTGGCCCTGGTGCAGGATGGTGACGTCATCTCTATCGACATCCCCAACTACCAGCTGAACCTGCTGGTCAGCACGGAGGAACTGGCGCGCCGCCGTGCGTCGCTCAGAGAGTTAGCGCCCCGCGTCAAGGCCGGCTACCTGCGCCGTTACGCCCGCCAGGTCACCTCGGCGAGCACCGGGGCCATCCTGGAGGACTAGCCCAGTGCCACCAACAGCCCGCCGCGCGGCCCGTGGGGGCCGCACGAGTCCGATACGAGCAGTACAGAGCGGTGCTCCTTGCTGCGATACGGGCGCCACTCCGAAGGAGTCGAGATGAAGATGAACGGAGCCCAGATCCTGTGGGAATGCCTGGTACGCGAGTGCGTCGATACGCTCTTTGGCATCACCGGGGGCAAAGTCATCGCTCTATACCATGAACTGCCGAACTACCCGATCCGCCACGTGACCATGCGGCACGAGCAGGCCGCCGCCCACGCCGCCGACGGCTACGCCCGCGCCACGGGCAAGGTGGGCGTGTGCCTGGCCACCTCTGGCCCGGGGGCCACCAACCTGGTCACCGGCATCGCCACCGCCCAGATGGATTCCTCGCCGATCGTGGCCATCACCGGGCAGGTGTCCAAGACCGACCTGGGCACCGACGCCTTCCAGGAGGTCGACACGACGGGCATCACCATGCCCATCGTCAAGCACAACTACCTGATCACCGACGTGCGCGACCTGGCCCGCGCCGTGAAGGAGGCCTTCTACATCGCCCAGGCGGGCCGTCCGGGGGCCGTCCTGATCGACATCGCCGTGAATGCCCAGATGGCCGAGTGCGAGTTCGCCTATCCGGAGACCGTCGACCTGCCCGGCTACCGCCCGCACGTGTATGGGAACGTCCGCCAGATCCGCCAGGCGGCGGAGATGATCGCCGCGGCCGAGCGGCCGGTGATCGTCGCGGGGCGCGGCGTCCTGGTGGCCCAGGCGGGGCCCGAGCTGCGCCTGCTGGCCGAGAAGGCCGAGATCCCGGTGGTCACCTCGCTCCTGGGCAAGAGCGCCCTCCCCGAGAGCCATCCCCTCTGCCTCGGGATGGGGGGGATGCACGGCGAGGGCTACACCAACCTGGCCCTGCAGGGCGCCGACCTGATCATCGGCATCGGCACCCGGTTTGACGACCGCCTCACCTCTACGGCGCACACCTTCGCCCCGCAGGCGCGGATCATCCACGTCGACCTGGACCCCGCCGAGATCGGCAAGCGCGTGCGGGTGGACCTGCCCATCGTGGGGGACGCCGGCAACGTCCTGCGCAGCCTCCTGCCCCTGGTGCCGCCCGCCACGCACCCGGCCTGGCTGGCCCAGATCGCCGAGTGGCGCGCGGATACCTGCTGCCGCGAGGCCCTGTGGGAGCAGTCGGACGAGCTGGTGCCCCAGTTCGTCATCCGCAGCCTCTCTGAGATCACCTCCGGCCAGGCCCTGATGGTGAGCGACGTGGGCCAGAACCAGATGTGGGAGGCCCAGTACTACCGCCACGACCGCCCGGGTGGGCTGATCTCCTCCGGCGGGCTGGGGACCATGGGCTTTGCCCTGCCGGCCTCCATCGGCGCCGCCGTGGGCGTGCCCGAGGCGCCCGTGTGGGTGGTGGCGGGGGATGGCGGCTTCCAGATGACCCTGCAGGAGCTTGCCACCGTCGTCCAGGAGCGGCTTCCGATCAAGGTCGTCATCCTGAACAACGGGTACCTCGGCATGGTACGCCAGTGGCAGGAGTTCTTTTTCCAGCGCAACTATGCGGGCACTCCGCTCCTCGGGCCGGACTTTGCCAGGCTGGCGGAGGCCTACGGCATCCCCGGCCGCACGGTCGAGAAAAGGGCCGAGGTGGTCGAGGCGCTGCGCTGGGCCCAGGCGGTTGAGGGGCCCGCGCTGGTCGAGTTCCGCATCGGGCACGAGTACAACGTCTTCCCCATGGTGCCGGCCGGCGAGCCGATCCATCGCATGCTCCGCCGCACGGCGCAGGGCTAGCCTACAGGAGGACCAGGGACATGAGCACGCAACCGAGCGGGGACGACTACTCCCGGCATACCCTTGTGGCCCTCATGGAGGACCGACCCGGCGCCCTGAGCTTCGTGGTGAACCTCTTCCGGCGGCGCAACTATAACATCGAGAGCCTGTCCGTCGGGCATAGCGAGACCGCCGGCATCTCACGAATGACCGTCGTCGTGTTGGGCAACGACGCCGTCGTGGAGCAGGTGGCCAAGCAGCTGCGCAAGCTCGTCAACGTCCTGAAGGTGAGCGACATCACCGAAGAGTCGGGCGTGCTGCGCGAGCTGGCCCTCATCAAGGTGCACGCCACCACCACGACGCGCAGCGAGATCAAGCAGCTGGTAGACATCTTTCGCGCCCAGGTCATCGACGTAGCGCCGGAATCGCTGACCGTCGAGATCACCGGCACCGAAGACAAGGTGGATTCGCTGATCGAGATGCTGCGCCCCTTCGGCCTCAAGGAAGTGGCCCGCACCGGGCGGGTGGCCATGGTGCGCGGCACGATGTCCAGCGGCGGTAACGGCGCCTAGCCCTTTGCCTCGCGCCGGCGAGGCCCGGGGATAGCGATAGAACACACATCGGGACGCCCAGTCACACAACAGATGGAGGATTTCATGGCCACGGTGTATTACGACAAGGACGCGGACCTCAGTCTCCTCAAGGGGAAAAAGATCGCCATCATCGGCTATGGCAGCCAGGGCCACGCCCATGC
>JAAZBY010000543.1 GCA_012513595.1 Chloroflexota bacterium | reverse complement strand
AATCCTGTTAATCCTGTCCTTCTTCTCTTCTCTTCTATTCTCCTGTCTATGCTCCCGTGGCGGCGTGGTTGATGCCCGCTGCCTCTGGGCCGCTGGGCGGGGAGAGGAGGTCCCGCACGGCCGCCAGCAGCTCGGCGGTGCGGAAAGGCTTGTGCAGGCAGCGCACGCAGGGCTCCCCGCGGAGGCTCTGCCACAGGTCCCCTTCGGGGTAGCCGCTGATCAGCACAAAGCGCGCCTGCGGGGAGCGCTCGCGCAGGGCGCGGTACGCCTCGTAGCCGCTCATCACCGGCATGCGCATGTCCAGCACGACCACGTCAAACCCGTCGGGCGCGGCCAACCAGGTCTCGGTGGCCTCCCGCCCGTTGGAGGCCCCCACAGCAGCGTAGCCCTGGCTCGCCAACGCGCGCACGAGCAGCCGGAGCAGCTCCGGCTCATCGTCGGCCACCAGGATCCGTCGTCTCTGCTCCACGGCCATCCCCCTTGATGGATGGACCCCGTCGAGCCTTCCCCCTACGGCCCCTCGGCCGCCCGACTATCCTCGATGTGCTTATGGTGCTGCCCAAGGGAGCCTCCCCCCATGAGGACGTGCCCGTGCGGCGGGCGGGCCGCCGCACCCTGGCCGTATCCTGGCTCCCCAGGGCATTGGGCCCATTATATCCGCCTGCGGGGTGCCTTGTCAATGTTCTCTTTACGCGGCGCCGTGCGGCCGTTTTTGCCTGCTCTTTTCCCCTTTAGGCCCGTTTGCGCCGCCCGCTGCCCCACCCCGGGGCTGGATCGACCTGTGAATCCGCCGCGCACCTCTTGACAGGGCCTCGCCCCGCTGCTACAATGCCAGTAGAACATTTGTTCTATAGGCCGGCCAGTGGCCGGCGGGGGATACCATGCCGCAAGATGCCGCCCATCGCCTGACCGGGATCGCCCTGGCCCTGCGCCCCGCTTTGCGCGACTCGTTGGCCGCCGCCGCCGAGGGCGCCGATGCCGCCCGCCTCATCGACCTGGAGCTGATCGTCCTCCTCGAGGGGCGCCGCTACTTTCTGGACTGGGTGGAGGCGCTCCGCGCGGGCGATGCCCCGGCGCCGGGGGAGCCCGCCCCCAAGGGCGCCGCCGCGGCGGCCACCCAGTTCCTGCGCGCCTGGAGCGACTCTACCGCCCGGGTGGTGCAGCTGCTCAAGGCGCGGCAGGCCTTGGGCGCCGCGGGGGAGGATGGCTATGGGCCGCTCCTGGTGCAGGTCGTCGCCGAGCTGGAGGCCAGCCCCGGCCTCCTGGCGGAGGGCTGGCCGGCGGCCGCGGGCGAGGAGAACGCCGATGGCTAGGCGCGCCGTCCCCTCCGGCGGGCGCGGGGCAGGCGCTGGGCTGGACCGCCGCCACGTCCGCGCGCTGACCCGGGTGGAGGCCTTTTCTCGCCTGATCCTGCGGCGGCCGCTGCGCCCTTACCAGGCCGCGCCCGCCCAGGCCATCGTTGACTCGGTATTGGCCGGCCGCGGGGACACCTTTGCGGTGATGATGTCTCGCCAGGCGGGCAAGAACGAGACCGCCGCCCACCTGGAGGCCTTTCTCCTCAACGCCTGCCGGCGCCGCGGCGGCACCCTGGTCAAAGCGGCGCCGACCTTTCGCCCCCAGGCGCTGATCTCCATGCGCCGGCTGGAGGCGCTCCTGGCCGCCAGCCCCCTGCGCCGCCCGGCCCGTGAGCAGGGCTACATCCTGCGCCTGGGTGAGGCGCGGGCCATGTTCCTCTCCGCCGGGGGGCAGGCCAACGTCGTCGGCGCCACGGCCAACATCCTCCTCGAGGCGGACGAGGCCCAGGCCATCGATGAGGACAAGTGGAACGGCGACTTTCGCCCCATGGGCGCCTCGACCAACGTGACCTGCGTGCTGTGGGGCACCGCCTGGACGGCGCACACCCTGCTGGCCCGCACCATCCGCGCCCTGCGCTGGGCCGAGGCGCGCGACGGGCGGCGCCGCGTCTTCCTGGCCCCCTGGACGGAGGTGGCCGCCGTGGTGCCCGCCTACGGCCGCTACGTCCGCGGCGAGATCGAACGGCTCGGCGCGCAGCACCCCCTGATTCGCTCCCAGTACCTCCTCGAAGAGATCGATGAGGAGGCGCGCCTCTTCCCCGCCGCCACCCGCGCCCTGATGCGCGGCAGCCACCCGCGCCAGCAGGGGCCCACCGAGGGGCGCGAGTACGCCCTGCTCGTCGACGTCGGCGGGGAGGTGGAGGGGGCGGCCGGGCTAGGCGGGGCGGAGCTGCGCGAGGCCCAGCCACGCCGGGACTCTACGGCGTTGACCGTCGTCGAGGTGGCCCGCACGCCGCTGGGGTTGCCCTCCTACCTGGCCGTCGACCGGCTGCGCTGGACGGGCCGCGCCCACCTGGAGCTGGCCGGCGCCATCGCCACCCTGGCCGACCTGTGGGGCGCCCGGCGCGTGGTGGTCGACGCCACCGGCCTGGGCGCCGGGCTGGCCTCGCTTCTGACGCGGACCCTGCGCGACCGGGTGACCCCGTTCGTGTTCACGGCCGTGTCCAAGAGTGCCCTCGGCTGGGGGTTCCTGGGCATCTGCGGGTCGGGGCGCTTTTTGGACCATCGCGACGACGGCAGCCCCGAGCAGGCCCAGTTCTGGCGCGAGGTGGAGGCCGCCGAGTACGAGGTGCTCGGTGGGCCGGCCCGGCTGATCCGCTGGGGCGTGGCCGACCCGGCCGTGCACGATGACTTGTTGGTGTCTGCGGCGCTGTGTGCGGTGCTGGAGGGGACCGACCTGCCCCTGCCCGAGGCGCCGCACCTGATCGAGGCGGGCGACCCGCTGGGCCGCCGGGCCTAGGAGGAGCGTGGTGAAGGGAAGCGCCGAGGTAGAGGGGGCGGGGGCCGTGAGGGTCGCGGAGGCCGTCAGCGGCGGGGAGGCCGTCAGCGGCGCGAACGCCGTCAGCGGCGCGGCGGACGGCGAGGAGGCCCTCCTGGCCCTGTGGGGGCGGGCCCGGCAGATCGCCCTGCGCCGCTGCCGGCGGACGCTGGCGCGGCTGCGGGCCGGCGCGGGGGGCTTTTACGGCGCCGATGACCTGGAGCAGGAACTGTTCCTGGGCTTTTGGGCGCTGGCCCGCGCCCTGCCGGAGGAGGAGCTGTGGCCGGCCTGGGAGCGGGCGCTGTGGGGCGGGGGGCTGCGCTATCTGCAGCGGGCCCCGCAGCGGCTGTGGGCGCGGGCCGAGCGGCAGATGCCGCCGGGGGCGCTCGACCTGGATGACGGGGAGCCGCAGGTGGCGGCGCTGGGCGGGGCGCGCCGCGGCCTGGTGCAGGAGGAGGACTCTTGGGCGCGGCTGGCGGCCCTGGCCGAGCTGGACGCCCTCGAGGAGGGCCTGTGGCGGCTGCGCCCGGCGCAGCGGCAGATCCTGTACCTGGCGGTGCTGCGCGGGCTGCCGGCCGCCGAGGTGGCCCGGCGCCTGGCCCTGGCCGACGGGCGGGCCGTGCACGCGCGGACCTTCCGGGCCCGGGCGGCGCTGCGGCGGGCCCTAGGGCGGGGGCAGAGGCCCTCCCCCCGGCGCGGATGAACGAGGCACACAGCAGGAGGTCAGCATGATAGCACTGGACGCCCGGATTGACCGGCTCATCGCCCGGCTGCAGCGCGAGGAGCGCGCCCTGCAGGCCCTCCTCGGGGAGGGGCGCTCGCTGGAGGAGGCCGAGCGCCTGCTGGCGGCCGGGCCCGCCCTGGCGCCGGGGTCGCTGCCGGGGGTACGCCGCTCGGCCACGCCGCGGGCCGCCGCGCCGCCGCGAGGCAGGGGGTAGCCGGCGCGGCAGGCGCTTGGCCGAACGGCCGCGGCAGGCCTCGCGCCTTGTCGTCCCGAGCGGAGTCTTCGGAGCAGCCGGTCCTCCGGCCGGGACCTCGTCTT
>JAAZBY010000542.1 GCA_012513595.1 Chloroflexota bacterium | reverse complement strand
TCAAGCGCCGTAGTGGGCTCATCGGCGATCAGCAGGCTCGGATGGCAGGAGAGCGCCATGGCGATGATGCCCCGCTGGCGCATGCCCCCCGAAAGCTGGTGCGGATACCGATCCAGCATGCCGGCCGGATCGGGCATGCCCACTAGGCGGAGCATCTCCTGGGCTTGGGCGCGCGCCTCGGCCTTGGAGACCTCCTGGTGCAGCAGGATCCCCTCGATGATCTGGGCTCCCAGCGTGTAGACCGGGTTGAGAAAGGTCATCGGCTCCTGGAAGACCATGGCGATATCGCGCCCGCGAATGCGCCGGATCTCGGGGCCATACGGGTCGAGAGTGGCTAGGTCAATGACCTCGTCCACCCCGCCGTTGCCATGGTGCAGACCGCGGCGGAGCAGCACCTGGCCGTCGACGATGCGGCCCGGCTTTTGGACCAGGCGTAGGATCGAGTAGCCCGTGACCGACTTGCCGCAGCCGCTTTCCCCCAAAACACCGAGCGTGCGACCGGGCTCGATGCCAAAACTGACGCCATCGACCGCCCGGACGATGCCCCTGTCCAGGAAAAAGTGAGTCTTGAGGTCTTTGACCTCGAGCAAGTAACTCTGTTCGGACATCGCTATCCCCTTCAGATGCGTCTGCGGCTCAGTCTGCGAATGGATCGGCCGCATCGCGCAGGCCGTCGCCCAGAAGGTTGAACGATATGGCCGTGACCATCACCGGGACGATGGGCGTCAGGAGCCAGGGCTGCTGGAGGAGAACGCGCACCGCCTGGGCTTCGCTCAAAAGCAGGCCCCAGCTCGTCATCGGCGGGCGGATTCCCAGCCCGAGAAAACTCAGGGACGTTTCGCCCAGGATCATGCCGGGAATGGCCAACGTCGCGACCACCAGAACATGGCTGATGGTGTTCGGGAACAGGTGCTTCGCGACGACGCGCGCTGTGCTGCAGTTGTTCAGTTTGGCCGAGGTCACATAGTCGCTATCTCGCAGGGCCAACACCTTGGCCCGCACCTGGCGCGCCAGCCCTCCCCAGTTCAGGAAGGAGAGCACCACGGTGATGCCAAAGTACACCTGGAGGGAGTTGAGCGTCGGCGGCAGCGCCGAGGCCAGCGCCATCCACAGCGGTATCTGCGGAAACGAGGTCAGCACCTCGACGATGCGCATGGCGATGTTGTCAAAAGCCCCGCCATAGAGCCCCGCCACCACGCCTACAGACGACCCGATGGTCAGGCTCAAGAACACGCCGATCAGGCCGACGCTCAACGAGACCTGCGCACCGTATAGGATCCGCGAAAAGAGGTCCCGCCCGAGGGTGTCTGTGCCAAGCAGGAAGACCTTGGCCGGGTCCTCCACCGCAAACAGGTGCCTATTCCCCGAGATGATGCCGAGCACGGTGTACGGGTCACCGCGCCCCAAAAAGTGCACCGGGTACATCTCTTCCGTGCGCACGGCCACGCGACGGTAGGTCGCCGGGTCGATAGACGACACGTACCCGTACACAAAGGGCGGCCAGTGAAACTTGCCGTCCTGATCAAAGACGTGCATGCCGTTGGGGCCCACACCCGCATGCTTGGAGTGCGTGGTGTTGACCGCATAAGGGGCCAGAAAGCCGGCAAAGATCGCCGCCAGGTACATGATCAACAGGACGATCCCGCCGGCGATGGCCAGCTTGTTGCGCTTGAAGCGCAGCCACACGATCTGCTGCACGGTAAGGGGGACGGCCTCGCGCCTACCCTCGCCCGCAGTCGCTTCTGAAGGCTGAGCATTAGTCACCATTCGCCCACCCCGCTGGGTTACGATAGACAGAACGGATACCGTGCCGGCGCTGCCCCGTGGGGCTGGCGCCCGAGCACCTCCGGGGGCCTCGTCGATCCTCAATCATAGCGAATACGCGGATCGACGATTACCAAGAGCACATCGGCAAGGAGGTTGCCGACGATCAGCAGCAGGGTCACCAGGATCAGGAAGGTGCCGCCCAGGTAGATGTCCTGCTGACGCACGGCCTGCAGATACAACGGCCCCATGATGGGCAGGTTCAGCACGATACCGGTGATCGAGCTGCCCGAGATGAGCCCCGGCAACGACATGCCCAACGACATGATCAGGGGATGAATGGCGTTGCGCACGGCATGCTTCCACACTACGGTGCGCTCGGTGACGCCCTTGGCCCGCGCCGTCTGCACATAGTTCTGGCGCAGGACGTCGAGCAGGTTGCCGCGCATCGTGCGCATCAGGCCGGCCGTCCCGGTGACGGCCACGATGAGGGCCGGGATCCACAGGTGTTTGGCAAAGTCGGCCAGGCGGGCCCACGACCAGGGCGCGGCCTCGAACTCGGCCGAAAACAGCCCCAACGGCGTATACCCGAGCACTTGCGAACCGAACACTAGCAACACCAGGGCCAGCAAAAAG
>JAAZBY010000541.1 GCA_012513595.1 Chloroflexota bacterium | reverse complement strand
TCAGCGACTGTCAACATGCCGCCCGTGCCGCAGGCACCGTCGTAGACGAGGTAACTGCCCGAGTCGATCTCATCAGCGATGGGCATGAAGATCAGTTGGGCCATCAGGCGCACCACGTCACGCGGCGTAAAGTGCTCGCCCGCCTCCTCGTTGTTCTCCTCGTTGAAGCGGCGAATCAGTTCCTCAAAGATGGTGCCCATGTCGTGGTTATCCAGGGCGGGCAGCCTGACATTGCCCTTGCCGTCCAGCACCGGCTGGGGGCTGAGGTTGATGTTCGGGTCCAGGAAGCGCTCGATCACCGCCCCAAGGATATGGGCATCTGCCAGCGTCTTGATCTGGTCGTAGAACTTGAACTTGTCCAGGATCTCGCGCACGTTGCTCGAGAAACCGTCGAGGTAGGCGCGCAGGTCATCCACGAGCTGCTGCCGTCTGGTGCTCGACAACAGGCTGCGCAAAGTGAAGGGAGACGTGTTGTAGAACGGCAGCCCGGCCGCCGCGCACAAGCCAGCGTCCTGGTTGGTGACGCCCGTCGCGTCGAGCAGTCTCTTCCTTTCCATGACTTGGGCCTTGGTCGGCTCGATGAGGGCATCAAGCCGACGGATGACCGTCATGGGCAGGATAACGTCGCGGTACTTGCCGCGCACGTACACATCCCGCAGGATGTCGTCGGCAATGCCCCAGATGAAGGCCACGATCGCGTTGTGCTGGGCATGATCCATACAGGCGTATCCCTCCGAACCGGCCGACTCTTGCCGGCCACCAAGACACTGAAACAGCAAACACACGGGGGCCGTCTTCCCGCGCGGGCGCGCGGGAACACCAGCCCCCCCTCCCTGGTGCCTCACTGCACTACAGTATACTGGCTCCCCCGACAGCCGGGCAAGCCCCTCCCCCCTCAGCCCACGTAGACCAGCCGCCCCTCCACGTGCCGCACGGCGTTCTGATGGTTCCGCAGGTACTCCTCCAGCACCTGCTGGCCCGACGTCGTCACCACCTTGTGCGCCCCGGCCAGCAGCTCCTCGTGCGCGATGCTCAGGTAGCGCGCCGCGTTGCGGTACTGATAATCCTGCAGGGCCAGGGTGTAGGTGGCCCCGTCCTCCACCGGCTGGCCACCCACCATCAGCGACACCAGGCAGCGCTCCCCCTCCGAGTAGACCGCCTGCACCCCGGCGTTCACCTGGTAGCACTCCCCCTCACCGGTGCGGTTCTCCGCGCGCATAAAGTGGGCAAAGGCCCGCTTCAGCGCCGCCCCGCTCACCTCGTGCCGGGTGATCGAGTCGTCATAGGGGAACATGGCCAAGAGGTCCTTCAGCGTCACCAGCGGGCCCACGCTCTCCACGCGGATCGAGCCGCTGCCCACCAGCATCACGTCGCAGCCGGCATGTTCGGCCAGGGCATCGGCCACCAGGTTGCCCAGCGCCGTCTCCACCGTGCGGGCCGGATGGGTCAGCGGGACGGCCAGCTTGCACAGCAGCGTGTTGTACTTGTGATCGACCTTTTCCTGCAGCGAGACGATATAGTCGTGCAGGACGGGGTCGGGCTTGGCCAGTTTGTCGTTGATGGGGATCAGCCGCCAGGAGTACTCGACGATGGAGTTGGTGTCGTCGTCGACGACGATGTCAAAGCGGCCGATCTGGTTGGTGCCGGTGCCCGCCTGGGCCACCAGAATGCCGTTCTCGCAGGCCGGCTCGCTCAGCACGGTGTGCGAGTGCCCGCCGATGATCATGTCCACGCCCCAGGCCGGGTCCAGCAGGCGGGCCAGCTCCAGGTCTGACTCGTAGCCGATATGCGTGAGGAGGATGGTCAGGTCGATATCGTCGTCCTTGTAGGCGTTGGCGATGCGGCCCACCGCCTGGCTGGCCTCCTCCAGGCTGACGAAGGAGCGGATCAGCGAGTCTCTGCTGAGGGAGTCCATCACCTTCTCGGTGATGATGCCGGTAAAGAGGATGTCGAACCCCGCCTTGTTGATGATCAGGTGCGGGCGCATCAGGCGTTTGTTGTGCGGGGTGATGAGCAGGTTGGCGTTGACGATGGGAAAGTTGGCGACCTTTTCCAGGAACAGGAGGTGCGGCAGGCCATAGTCGAGCTCATGGTTCCCCAGCGCCACCACGTCGGGCGCCAGGTAGTTCATGATCTCCATGGTCGAGGCGCCCTTGTACTCGCTGTCGATCAGCGAGCCCTGCACCATGTCCCCGGCGATGACGTAGAGGACGTTCTCTTCCTCGGCGCGCACCTGGTTGATATACCCCGAGAGGAGCGCCAGGCCGCCGATCAGTTCCCCCTCGGCCCCCGCCACTTCGGCGAGGAAATCCCCGTGCATATCGTTGGAATGGAGAATGACGAACTTTTTCAAGTTGGACATGGTGGTACCCCTCTGGCTGATCTGCGCATTGAGACCGGAAAAGCGCGATGCAGGCCCCGGCACGGGGTGCCGGGCGGGTCGTAACGGGCTCTCTGGTAGGACCTTGCGGGGGCCACTGGGGCCCCCCTGCCACGGTCGGGCCGTCGGCCTTTGAGCTGCCGAGGGCGACCTACCGCCTATCGCCAACTATCAGTAAGTCACTCCAAGCACAAGTCAGCCGGCACCTCCCGCGCGACGCTCGGCAGCGAATCTCTGCGCCACGGCGCCGTAGGCTGCGATGACGCGGTCCAGGTCGGCGTCGCTGTGCGCCATGGAGATGGCCCCCATCCCGTGAGAGACGTTCACATCGTGCAGCAGCAGCCCCAACTTGAGGGCCTTTTCCCGCAGGGTCACGTCGCACAGCGCCGGGTTGAGCGCCTCTTCCGCCGAGCGGAGCACCAGATCCTCGCGCAGCGGAAAGTTCACCGACAGGAGCGACCCGCCGGCCGCCGCGCCACGAGAATGCCCCGTGGTGCGCGCCAGGATCCCCTCCCGCGCAAAGGCGCGCTCGATCCCCTCGCGCAGGTAGTCTCCCTTGGCCGCCAGCGCCGGGTAGATCTCGCCCTCGTGGGCCACCAGGTAGTTCACCAGCGTGATGCCCGCCAGGAGGGCCAGCGGGTGCGCCGAGAAGGTGCCCCCGTTGAACCACACCCGCGGGGAGGCCTTGGCCGCGCAAAGGTCCATCACGTCGGCGCGCCCGGCCACCACCGACAGGGGCATCCCGCCGCCCACGATCTTGCCAAAGGTGGTCAGGTCCGCCTGGACGCCGTAGAGCCGCTGCAGGCCCCCGGCGCAGTAGCGAAAGCCGGTGATCACCTCGTCGAGGATCAACAGCGCCCCATACTGCTCGGTGAGGGCCCGCGCCTCGGCCATGAAATCGCGCGTGGCGGGGAGAAAGCCCCCGCCCCCCAAACAGGGCTCAAAGATCAGGCAAGCGATGCGGTCACCGAGGGAACGGAACACCTTGCGCAGGAGGTCGACGTCGTTGAAGGCGATGACGACCGTCTCTTCTCCGGTGCTGGCGGAGACCCCCGCCGAGTCCACCCGGTCAAACCCGTCGGCGGTGCGGTCCACCCCCTTGAGGGCCAGGGGGTTGGCACCGTGCCACCCGCCCGCCACCTTGACGACCAGCGACCGCTTGGTGAAGGCGCGGCAGAGCATGATGGCGTACATGGTGGCCAGGGTGCCCGCCGTCGTCAGCCGCACCCGCTCGTTGCCGGTGGCGCGGGCCAAGACCTCGGCGAACTCGGTCTGGCGCTCCTCGGGGAGGCCGGTCTGCAGGCCCCAGCCGTCATCTAGCTCCTGCGTCAGCACGTCACGAACGACGTCCGGGTTGTGGCCCAGGATGTTCGCATAGTGCCCCTGCCAAAAGTCGATGATGGTGTTGCCGTCGATATCCGTCACGCGGGCGCCGTTGGCGCTGCGCACGCGGAAGGGGTAGGGGTCAAACAGGCGCGCCCCATGGCTGATCCCGTCGACGAGCACCTCCTTGGCCCGCTGGTGGGCGGCCTTGGAGTTCAAGAACTTTGCCTCATAGTCTCTGCGGAGCGCATCGAGCAGTTGGGCGTGGTCGTTCGGCATGGAATCACCTTCCTCCACTGACATAACGCGCCTAGTATAGCCAAATCCGCCCTGGGGATGAAGCACGCCCAGGGCGCGCTCCTCAGTTCCTCAGCCCAGGGGCCGCCCGTACCAGAAGGCCACCGACCGGAACTGGGCTCGGCAGTCGTTGGCGTGGCCATGCTCCAGCGTGGCGATGAGCGACTGGCGGAAGGGGATCGGGTCGCTCAGGTGCAGGCGGTACATGGAAAAGCGCCCGTCGATTTGGTCGATGTCGCCAGGGCCCTTGTCGAGGTACGTCACGCCGTACTCGGGGCGGCAATCCACCCGGCGGAAGCCCCAGGCCAGGTTGAAATAGTCCTCCATGCCGGTGCCGTGCAGGCGGGGCGGCCAGGGCTCGCCGTCGATGATGAACATGTCGTCCCCCTCCCACCACTTGCCCGGGTCGCCGGGGCGGCACGCGATGGACAGGCCGGTGCCCACATAGTGCCCCTCGTAACCCTGCACCTCGAGGAGGCGGTAGTTCTCGGCATAGTCGGGGTTCCGCAGGTCGACGTCAAAGGACCCGTGCGGGATCACCGGCTGCCCCGCCGGCGGCTCGGTGAGCTCCTCATGCAGCGAGGCGTGAAAGCGCAACACCGGAGCGGGCAGCGCCTCGTGCTTTTCCCAGTCGACATAGTAGTAGACGATGTGGGGCTGGTCGGTGCCATTGGTCACGCGGATCTCGGCGGCGCGCGAGAAGGGCATCGGGAAGGTGCAGTTCAGCGAGCCGCGATAGGGCGGCACGTCGCGGTGTTGCTGCGACACCTGGATAGCGGCGCAGTTCACGTCCACCAGCAGGCCATGCCCGAAGAGGAAAAAGTCGGCCAGCGGCACGTCCACCTGCGGCTCGGGCGCGTCGTCAAAGCGCATCACCAGGCGCAGGTCGCGGTAGGTCGTGGGCACCGCCGGCGCCACGGTCATCCAGATGTGGCGGATGATCCCCGGCCCCCGCAGGACGGGCAGGGCGTGCGCGCCGCCAGGGGGTACCGTCACCGCGTCGCGGTTGGCGCCCGTGCGATCATAGCTCGACTCGCGCTGGCGCAGGAACCCCTTGGCCAGGTGCAGATCTTCCCGCATCGCCCACCCCCTTGTGTGTCCCCCTAGATGCGGGCCATCAGCTCCCCGCGTGAGAAGGTCCGCGCGCCAATCCAGACGAGCAGCGCGCCAAGCAAGTACATCAGGAGCCCCAGGCCCAGTATCACGCCCACGCCGAGAAAGAGAACCCCGCTCATCTGCCCGAACATCAACAGCACGATGGGCAACACCAGCACCCCGCTGAGCTGCTGCGCCTGCATGAAGGTCGAGGTCTTGGCCGAGATCAACACGGTGGCGCCCATCCCCGCCAGCGAGACGGCCGGCCCCAGCCAGAGCACCATCGGCCACCAGGGCGCCGCCGGAAAGAAGAGGCGCCCCATCTGGCCGTACCCCGCGGCGTTCACCGCCACGATCATCACCATGAACGAGGCGATGTCGATCACCACGGCCGGCAGTAGGGCCGTCAGCACCTTGGCCAGGAAGAGGTCCACGTCGCTCACCGGCGTGTACAGCAGGCCCTCGAGCGTGCGCCGCTCCTTCTCACCGACGAACGAGTCCGACGCGACGATGATCGCCACCATCAGCGGGACGATCAGGAACATCGGCGCGAACATATAGTTGGCGGTCAGCATGATCCAGGTCTGCCCCAGGGAGAGACCCTCAAACGCGGCCCGCAGCGAGGGGGGCATGGCCTGAAAGAGGCCCTGCACGTCCTCGACGTCCAGGTCGGCTGGGTCCACCCAGTTCGGCAACAGCACCATGACCACCGGCATCACCACGAGGAGCAGGGCCGGCACCAGCACCATGGGCAGGATGACCGACTTGCTCTGCAGCACCTGGCGCAGGTCTTTGCGTATGATCGCGCGGATGGCGCGCCCGTTCCGCCTCACGCCGTACCTCCCAGCAGGGTGCGCTCCTGCCCCTGGATCTGAAAGTAGATCTCTTCCAGGCTGTGTCGGCGGGGCGCCACGCCGTAGATGCGGGCACCCGCGGCAGCCAGCGCCGCGACGGCGTCGGGGATGTCCTCCTCGCTGCCCAGCTCCACGGCCAAGCCCTCCGCCGTGGCAGAGACCTTTTGGACGGCGTCGAGCCCCTCCAGGGCGCGGAGCAGTTCGGGCGCCGGCGCTCCGCGCAGGTCGATCTCCACCTCGACGGTCTGCCACAGGGCGCGGG
>JAAZBY010000540.1 GCA_012513595.1 Chloroflexota bacterium | reverse complement strand
CCGTCGACATCGCCGACAAGGAGGACCTGGCCACCACGCCCGCCGGGCTGAACGAGGTGATGACCGGCGCACTCCGCCTGGTGCCCTCCCTCGACGCCCGCGACGTCATCCGCACCTTTGCCGGGCTGCGCGCGGCCGGCTCCAGCGGCGACTTTGTCATCGAGGCGCCGCGCCAGGCGGAGGGGCTGGTGGTGCTGGCGGGGATCGAGTCACCCGGGCTGACGGCCTCGCCCGCCATTGCCGAGGAAGTGGTCCGGCTGCTCGGCGAAGGGGGGCTCACCCTGACGGAGCGCCCCGGCTACATCCCCACCCGCCGGGCCCAGCCCCGCTTTTCTCTCCTGACGCAGGAGCAGCGCGAGGCGCTCATCGCCCGCGACCCGCGCTACGGGAACGTGGTCTGCCGCTGCGAGACGGTCACCGAGGGGGAGATCGTGGCCGCCTGCCACGCCCCCATCCCGGCGCGCACCTACGACGCCCTCAAGCGGCGCACCCGCGTGGGCACGGGCCGCTGCCAGGGCGCCTTTGACACGCCCCTGGTGATCGCCATCATGGCCCGCGAGCTGGGCGTCGACCCGCTGACCTTGACCCGGCGGGGCGGCGGCTCTCGCTTTCTGACCCGCCTGACCAAGGAGGTGCCCTCATGAGAGAGGTGAGGTGCGACGTCCTGGTCATCGGCGGGGGGCCGGCGGGCCTGGCCGCCGCCGCCCGCGCCAAACAGGAGGGCGCCAGCCAGGTGCTCGTCCTGGAGCGCAACCGTGAGCTGGGCGGCATCCTGACCCAGTGCATCCACAACGGCTTTGGCGTGCGCCACTATGGCGAGGACCTCACCGGCCCCGAGTACGCCGCGCGCTGGGTGCGCGAGGCGGCGGGCGCCGGCGTCGATGCCCTGCTGGAGACCATGGTGCTCGACGTTAGGCCGGGGCCGCGCGTCATCGCCACCAACCGCCGCGACGGCCTGCTGGAGATCACCGCGCGCGCCGTGGTGTTGGCCATGGGCTGCCGGGAACGGCCGCGCGGGGCGCTGGCCATCCCCGGCACCCGTCCGGCGGGCGTGTACACCGCCGGCACCGCCCAGAGGCTGGTGAACATCGAGGGCTACATGCCCGGCGAAGAGGTCGTCATCCTCGGCTCCGGAGACATCGGCATGATCATGGCGCGCCGGCTGACCATCGAGGGGGCCAGGGTGGTGGCCATGGCCGAGATTCTGCCCTTCGTCAGCGGCCTGCGCCGCAACCTGGTGCAGTGCATCCGCGACTTTGGCATCCCGCTACACCTCTGCACCACGGTGACCGAGGTGCGCGGGGCCGACCGCGTCGAGTCGGTCATCCTCAGCCAGGTGGACGAGCGCTGGCGGCCCCTCCCCGGCACCCAGCAGGAGGTCCCCTGCGACACGTTGCTGCTTTCAGTGGGGCTGATCCCTGAGAACGAGCTGTCGCGCCTGGCCGGGGTGGCGCTCGACCCCGTCACGGGCGGCCCCCTGGTTGACGAGCGGCTGGCCACCAGCGTCCCGGGGGTCTATGCGGCGGGGAACGTGGTGCACGTCTACGACCTGGTCGACGAGGTCACCGCCTCCGCCCTGCGCGCCGGCCGGCACGCCGCCGAACACGCCGCGGGGCACGGGGATCTGGGCCCGGCCGGCCTGGCGCTGCGCGCCGGCGCAAACGTCCGCCACGTGGT
>JAAZBY010000539.1 GCA_012513595.1 Chloroflexota bacterium | reverse complement strand
TTTGCCTTCCAGAACCACATCCCCGAGCGCGACGGCATCCTGGCGGGCCTGTATCTGCTGGACCTGATGGTGCAGACGGGCAGCACGCCCTCGGAGCTGATGGATACGGTCTATGGGCTGGTGGGGCCGCACTATTACGACCGCATCGACCGACGAATGACGGCCAAGAAAAAGCCGGCCGTCGAGGCGCTCATCCGCGAGGCGGAGCCCAAGGCCCTGGCCGGCCTGCGCGTGGAGATGATCGACCGCCGCGACGGGTACCGCTACTGCCTGGAGGACGGTGGCTGGCTGCTCATCCGCTTCTCTGGCACCGAGCCGGTCATCCGCGTGTACTGCGAGACCACCCACGAGGACAAGGTGCAGGCGCTCCTGAGCGAGGGCTTGGGCCTGGCCGGGCTCAACTAGGGCCGGCATGGTCTTTTGTGACTCGCACGCCCACTTGGCCTCAGATCGGTTCGCTGGAGAGACCTCCGCAGTGATCGCCCGCGCCAAGAGCGCGGGCGTCACGCGTATCGTCACCTGCGGCGGGGACTTGTTCTCCAGCGAGGCGGAGCGCGCCATCGCCCGGGAGCACACCGGCATCTACGCGGCGGTGGGCGTCCACGGGCACGAGGCCAGCACGGCCCTGGTCGCGGCGGCCGTCGACGGTGCCGGCGCACCCGTTCTGGACGAGGCCTTCTTTGCGCATCTGGCCGAACTGGCGGATGACCCCGCTGTGGTGGCCATCGGCGAGATCGGGCTGGACTACCACTATGACCTGTCGGCGCGGGCCGTGCAGCGCGCCGTGTTCGCTCGCTGCTTGCGGCTCGCGGCCGACTTGGGCCTGCCCGTCATCCTGCACAATCGCGAGTCTGACGAGGACCTGCGGCGCATCGTGGATGAGGGGCCGCGCGGCCTGCGGGGCGTGTTGCACTGCTTCAGCGCGGACCAGGCCATGGCCGAATGGGCCCTGGCGCGTGGCCTGTACATCGGCGTGGCGGGCCCCATCACCTTCGCAAATGCCCGCGGCCTGCCCGGGGTCATCCGCCACGTGCCCCTCGACCGTCTTCTCATCGAGACCGACAGCCCCTTCCTGGCGCCGCACCCGCTGCGCGGCCGGCGCAATGAGCCCGCCTACGTCGTCCGGGTGGCCGAGCGATTGGCCGAGGTGAAGGGGATCACGCTGGAGCAGGTCGCCGACGTCACCACCGCGAACGCCTGCCAGCTGTTTGGGCTAGACTAGATGGGCATCGACCTCAGCATCATCATCGTCAGTTGGAACGTGCGCGACCTCCTCAGGGAGTGCCTGCGCTCGGTGCTGGCGCCGATGGCACGCTCTGCCGAGGGGAATGGCTATGCCCTCGACCGGCGCGCCGTCGAGGTGCTGGTGGTGGACAACGCCTCGGCCGACGGCAGTGCGGATATGGTCCGCAGCGAGTTCCCGGGCGTTCTGTTGGTAGCCTCCGACGTCAACCTGGGCTTTGCCGCGGGGAACAACCTAGGCCTGCGCAGGGCCCGCGGCCGGTATGTGCTGCTCCTCAACCCTGACACGGTGGTGCGGGCCGGCGCGCTGGCCGCCATGCTGGGCTACCTGGACGCCCACCCGCGCGTGGGCCTGGTGGGGCCGCTCTTGCGCTACGGGGATGGGACAGTGCAGCCCTCCCGGCGACGATTCCCGACCTTTGGCCACGCGCTCATGGAGAGCACCATCCTGGAGCAGTGGTTCCCGCGCAACCGCTGGGCGCGCGAGTACCGCCTGGAGGATGTGCCCATCGACGGCCCGCTCCAGGTGGACTGGGTGAACGGTTCCTGCATGATGGTGCGCTCGGAGGCCATCGCCCAGGTGGGCCTGCTCGACGAGCG
>JAAZBY010000538.1 GCA_012513595.1 Chloroflexota bacterium | reverse complement strand
TACGTGGCCGCCATGACGCTCACCGGCTTCGGGTGGCCCATCAGCCACAGTGCCAGGTCGAGCATGTGGCAGCCAATGTCCATCATGGCGCCGCCGCCAGCCAGATCCTTGTTGGTGAACCAGCTGCCATACCCGGGGATGCCGCTGCGCCGCAGGTAAGAGGCCTTCACGTAATAGAGGTCGCCGAGGGCCCCCTCCTGGATCATCTCGTGTGCCCTGACCGTGGCCGGCTGATAGCGCATGTGGTGCCCGATCGTGAGGCTGCGGCCGGCGCTCTCCGCCGCCTGCATCATCTTCTGGGCGTCGGCATACGTGAGGCACATGGGCTTCTCGCAGATGACGTTGGCCCCGGCGCGCAACGCATCGATTGCCATCGTCGCGTGGAAGGCGTTGGGGCTGCACACGCTGACGAGGTCCAGTTTCTCGGCCGCCAGCATCTCGCCATAGTCGGCATAGTAGGCCGGGATTTCCATCTCCTCGGCCACTGACTTGGCCCGCTCGAGGTTCACGTCACAAATCGCCGCAATCTTGACGCCTTTGGCCTCGCGGTAGGCGGGAATGTGGCCGCGCACGGCGATCGCGCCGGCGCCGATAAGGCCTGCTCGGAGTGTCTTGCTCATGGGTCATGGTCCTCCAACTGGTGGTGCGTGGCTCGCGCTACTATATGGGCAAGCGCTGTTCTCGTCAAAAGACATCGCTCCGTGCGGTAGACGGACAACGCGTTGCACTCGCATCATGTATCATTCGACTCTGCCTCTGGCGGCCCAAACCTGTACCCCCGGCCCCGCGCGGTGTGAACATAGTGCGGCTTCCGCGGGTTGTCTTCGATCTTGCGCCGCAGATAGCTGACATAGAGAGCCACGCGGCGCGCATCGACGTCGTCCTCCTCTCCCCACGCGCTACGGGCTAGGTCGGCCAGTGCCACCACCCGCCCGCCGGCTCCCACCAACGCTCCCAGGAGGCGGTGTTCGATGCGCGACAGGTGCAGCCGCTCGCCACGCTTTTCGATGCGTTGCGACGGCAGATCAACAAGCAACACCCCGTCGTCAAAGTGCATTGGAGGCGTCTCGTGGCGCTCCCTGCGCCGCAGCTGCACTCGAGCGCGGGCCAGAAGCTCCTGGATGCGGAACGGCTTGACCAGGTAATCATCTGCCCCGGCATACAGCCCCTGGACGATGTCCTGTTCCTGCCCCAGCGCCGAGAGGATGATGATCGGCACCTGGCTCACCGCACGCAGCCGGGCGCACGCCTCACGCCCGTCCATGTCCGGCAGGCGGACGTCCAGCAGGATCAAATCAGGCGCATGCTCATGGGCCATGGCCAGCCCCTCGGCGCCCGTGGCCGCGCAGACGACCTCATAGCCAGCCGCGGCGAGATGCTGGCGCAGAATCCTGCTAAAGTTCTCCTCATCGTCGATGACCAGGATAGCCATACGGTCCTTTCTTGTGGCTGCGCAGGCGGCATGGGGGCAGGTTGCACCTCGGCGCGCTGTTGCTGGGCAAAGCGGCGCCAGGCCGGGTCCGTGGCCCGGCCGCCGTTAGCCGCCGCGATGAGGCCCCGGCAGGCACGGGCAGCGGTAGAGGTGCGGGCAGCGGACCTCCGCCGGCGAGTGGCCACGAGCCAGGCGGTATGCAGTCCGCAGGTGATCACTGTGCTGCAGAGGCGAGGGTTCATGGCGTTCACCCCCCGTAGCGCTGCACGGTGCACGGCAGGCGACCCGGCCGCTGCAGCGCCGTCCACTCTATCACAGGCCCACCGAAGGGGCAACCGCAGGCTGGCAGCAGCCCGTCTGCTGCCTAGTCGGTCCCCCCGCGGCAGTGGCGCAGGGCCGGCCCCCGGACCTGGCGGCAACGCCTCCCCGTAGAAGGCCAGATCGCTTCTGGACACCTTCTGGCATTGGTGCTACAATGGGGCGTGTCCAACGGCGGCCACCCCAGGCGGTGTCGGCTGCCGTTTCTTTGTGTTTGGCAGTATCCGCGCTACAGGGAAGGAAGGAGACAGAGGACCACCCAGGCGACATTAGCGTGCTGGACCGTGCCGTCATCGTGACGCCCATCTACATGAGTGGAGGAGATACATGTTCAGTAAGAGGGTCGGGGCTCTACTGGCCATCCTCATGGTGCTGACAGTAGCCCTCAGCGGCTGCGTTGTGAGCAAGAACGACGAGGAGTTCGTGTTCGGCGTGATCCTGGTCGGCCCGCAGAACGACCACGGCTGGAGCGAGGCGCACTTCCAGGGCGCCAGCTACGCCGTGGAGCGCATCGAGGGTGCCAGGATGATCGTTCTCGACAAGATGAACTCGGCCGACCGCGCCGGTACGACGCTCGAGCAGGTCGTCGATGAGATGGTGTCGCAGGGCGCCCAGCTCATTTTCACCACCTCCGATGACTTTGCAGACGATACCGACGTGGCCGCCGCCAAGTACCCGAACATCCCCTTTGTCCACATTTCCGGTGACCACGTCATCACGGGCAAGGCTCCGGCGAACGTCTCCAACTACATGGCCAAGATGGAGTACATGAAGGCCGTGGCCGGTTGCGCCGCCGCCCTCAAGACCGAGACGGGCAGCATGGCCTACCTGGGCCCCCTCGTGAACAGCGAGACGCGCCGCCTGGCCTCCGCCGTCTACCTTGGCGCGCAGGACTGCTACGAGCTGTACCGCAACGAGGACCCCGCCGACCTGCGCTTCGTCGTCAACTGGATTGGCTTCTGGTTCAACATCCCGGGCGTCACCCTGGACCCCAGTGAGGTCGCCGACGACATGTTCAACGGCGGCGCCGATGTGATCATCTCGGGCATCGACACGACCGAGGCCATCGTCAAGGCCGGGCAGCGCGCCGACAAGGGCGAGCAGGTCTGGGCCATTCCCTACGACTATGAGGGCGCCTGCGCGCTCAAGCCCGAGGTTTGCCTCGGCACCCCCTACTTTAACTGGGGTCCCGCCTACCTCGACATGATTCAGCGCGCCAAGGCCGGCACGCTCAAGCAGGACTGGGTCTGGGTGGATCCCGTCTGGGACGCCCTGAACGATCCGGACAAGGCCACCGTCGGCTATGCCTTTGGCGACGCCCTATCTGACGAGGATCGGGCCAACCTGAACGACTATATCAGCAAGCTCGCCAGCGGCGAGGTGGTGCTCTTCGAGGGCCCCCTGAACCTCCAGGACGGGAGCGAGTACGTCCCGGCGGGAGAAAAGGCCACCGACGATCAGATCTGGCGGCTCCCGATGCTCCTCGAGGGCATGGAGGGTCCCAGCAACTAGGGCACCGCGCGGGGGCAGGCAGCAACTGCCTGCCCCCGCCGAACTCTGGCTAGGCCTATGAAAGCAGAACTACAAGACATCTCCAAGAGGTTCGGCGCCGTTCAGGCCAACCGCCGGGTTTCGCTCACCGTGGACCGCGGCACGATCCATGGGCTGCTTGGCGAGAACGGCGCCGGCAAGACCACTCTGATGAAGGTGCTCTCCGGCTATCTCGCGGCCGATGCCGGGCGCATCGTCCTTGACGGCCATGAGGTGCGCTTTGCGTCCCCTTCGGACGCCATCGCCCACGGCATCGGCATGCTCCACCAGGACCCCCTGGACATTCCGCCCCTCAGCGCGCTGGACAACTTTCTGCTTGGTCGCCGCTCAGGAACTCTGCAGCCGCGGCGGCAAGCCCGCCAGGAGCTCACGGCGCTCTGTGCGCGGTTTGGGTTCTCTCTGGACCCGGATGAGCCGGTCGGCAACCTGACGGTCGGCGAGCGCCAGCAGCTGGAGTTGGTGCGCCTCCTCTCGCTCGGGGCCCGGATCATCATCCTGGATGAGCCCACCACCGGCATCTCGGCGCCCCAGAAGGTGCTGATGTTCCAGACGCTTCGCCAGCTTGCGGAAGAGGGCATGTCGGTCGTCTTTGTCTCACACAAGCTGGACGAGGTCGAGGAGCTCTGCTCAGAGGTCACTGTGCTGCGGGGCGGCTCGGTGGCAGGGGCGGCTACGGCGCCCTTCTCCAGCCAAAGCCTGGTGCGCATGATGTTCGGCAAGGAGCTGGCGGCCCCCAGCCGAGCGGCCTGCCCCATCGGCGCCGTGCGCCTCGAGTTCGACGACGCCTCGGTACATACGTATCGCCTGAGCGTCAACCACCTGTCGCTCTCGCTGCGCTGCGGAGAGGTGATCGGCCTGGCCGGCCTAGAAGGCAGCGGGCAGCGTCTGCTGATGCAGGCAGCCGCCGGCATCTTGCCGGTGCGCTCTGGCAGGCTCCTTCTCGATGGCCAGGACATGGTCCGGCAGCCCTATCACCGCTTTCAGCGGATGGGCGTGGCCTATGTACCGGCCGCCCGGCTCGAGGAGGGGCTGGTGGCCGGTATGACGCTGCGCGAACACTTTGCCCTGGCCGGCAACGGCCGCGGCCTGCTGGTGCGCTGGGACGAGGCCGACGCACGCGCTGATGAGCGCCTCCGTGCCTTCCACGTGGTCGGCCAGCCACACACCCAAGTGCAGGACCTTTCCGGGGGTAACCAACAGCGCGCTGTCCTCTCTCTCCTGCCCGACGCGCTGCGGCTGTTGATCCTTGAGCACCCCACCCGCGGGCTCGATATGGAATCGGCGGCCTACATCTGGGAGCGGCTGCTTGGCCGTCGCGAACAGGGCACCGCGATCCTGTTCTCCTCCACCGACCTGGACGAGCTGGTACAGAACAGCGACCGCATCGTCGTGTTCTCCGGCGGGGTGATGTCTCAGCCCGTCGATGCCGGCACTGTCGACGCGGAGAGACTGGGATATCTGATCGGGGGGAAACAGGAATGACCATTCGCTCCAAGGCCGAGGGCATCCTGAGCTGGCTGGCCCCCGTGCTGGCCACTCTGGCGTTCATTACGGTCATCCTCCTGGTGGCCGGGGCGAACCCCTGGGATGCCTACGTGGCCATGTTCGGCGGGGCGTTCGCGGGTACGCGCAACATCGCCGACGTCGTGGTCGCCATGGTCCCGCTGATGCTGGCCTCAGCCGGCATGTTGATCACCTTTGCAGCAGGCCTCATGAACATCGGCGTCGAGGGGCAGATCATTGCCGGCGCGCTAGGAGCCACCTGGGTTGTGCAGGCCTTTGGCGACGCGCCCCCGCCCGCCGCGATCCTCCTGCCGCTCACGATTCTGGGGGGCATGGCCGGGGGTGGCGCCTGGGGCCTGCTGGTGGGGGTACTCAGGACCCACGGCGGTGTCCATGAGATCTTTGGCGGCCTGGGGCTCAACTTTGTGGCCCTGGCGCTGACCAACTATCTGATCTTTGGCCCCTGGCGCCCGCCTGATGGAGCGACCATGAGTGGCACCGATCCCTTCCCCCGCGAGGCCTGGATGCCGACCATCGGCGATACGCGCGCTGCCCTGGTGCCCGCCCTGGTCGCCGTGGCGGCCATCATCGTGGTCTACGTCCTGCTGAAAGATACGAACTGGGGCCTGCGGCTCAAGGCGATCGGACTGAACGGCAAGGCCGCCCACCGCATGGGCATCGATAACAGGAAGAACATGCTGCTCGCCTTCCTGCTGTGCGGCGTTCTGGCGGGGCTGGCGGGCTCCTTCCAGGCCACGGCCGTGTATCGGCGCCTGATCCCCAGCATTTCCGCGGGGTATGGCTACATGGCCCAGCTGGTGGTGTTGCTGTCTGGCCTGCGCGCCGAGTGGGTGCCCCTCATCGTGCTGTTCTTCTCAGCGGTCGACGTGGGCAGCCCGCGGCTGGAGCTGCGCCTGCTGCTCGACTCGTCGCTGGGCGGCGTGCTGCAGAGTTCCATGGTGCTGGCTTTTCTGATCGTCAGGGGGCTGCGCGAGCGCCTGACCCTACAGCGCCGGCCGCAAGGCTCGGCCGAGGACTAGTCTGCTGATGAACGTGACGCTGGTACTACAGACCATCTCATCGGTCCTGGCAGCCTCCACCCCGCTCGTCTTTGCCGGCATCGGCGAGACGATCTCGGAAAAGGCCGGCGTGGTGAACCTCTCTCTGGACGGGACGATCCTCCTCTCGGCCATGGTGGGCTTTGCCGCGGCTTACGTTACGGGCAGCGTAGTGGTAGGCATCCTGGCCGCGATGGTGGTCGGGGCGCTCATCGCCCTACTGGTCGCCTACGGGTGCATCGCCCTCAAGCAGGATCAGGTCGCCGTCGGCTTTGTGCTGACGCTCCTCTGCGCCGACCTGAGCTCCTTCCTGGGCAAGCCCTTCGTGCGTATCCCGGGGCCCAGCGTCCCCCACGCGCCGATCCCACTGCTGGCTGACATCCCCGTGCTCGGTCCCATCTTTTTCCAGCACAATGCTCTGGTCTACCTGGGCTATGTCCTGGTAATCGGTACCTGGCTATGGCTCACCTACACGCGGCAGGGGTTGCAGCTGCGCGCCGTCGGCGAGCGGCCGGAGGCTGCCTTTGCCCGCGGGCTGAACGTGAACAGAATGCGCTACCTGTACACTGCGCTGGGCGGCGCGCTGGTGGGGTTGGCCGGCGCTACCTACTCCCTCTCGGTGAAGCTGGGCTGGAGCCACCGTCACACTTCCGGCATGGGCTGGATCGCCCTGGCCATCGTCATCTTTGGCGGATGGCACCCCATCCGTGTGGCGCTGGGCGCTTTCCTGTTCGGCGCGCTCAAGTCGTTGGGCAGCATCCTACAGCCCGTCTACCCCAACGTCCCCTCGCAGGTGTTCCAGGCTGCGCCCTTTGCGCTGATGATCGTGGCGCTGCTCTTCGCCAGCGCCCGCATCGAGGAGCATCTGCCCGCATCTGTGCCTGCCGCGTTGCGGCGCACGGTGGGCAGCCTGATACGCGGCACCCCGCCCGCTGGCCTCGGGCAACGCTTCGAGCAGGGCTAGCGGCCTACAGCAGCCCAATCAGGATCGTCAAGGTCACGGCCGACAGCAGCGTGGAGAAAAAGATCACGCTGGTGACGTACTCGGGGTCGGCGCCAAACTCGATGGCCATCAGCGACGAAGAGACGGCCGTCGGCGTGGCTGCCTCGACGATCCCCACCTGCCGCGCCAGCCCCTGCAGCCCCACGAGCGGCGCCAGCGCCACCGCCGAGCCCGCCCCGACCACTAGCCGCAGGAACACGCCGAGCGCCACATCCTTGTAGTGCTTGCCAACGTGCGTCTGCGATAGCTGCAAGCCCAGCAACAGGAGCAGGATCGGCACGGCCGCCCTCCCCACCAGCGTAATCGGCTCAAGCAGCATATCCGGCACCCGCACGCCCAACAGGCGCAGGCCAAAGGCTAGCAGAAAGGCGTACATCCCCGGCAGCCGCGCCATCCTGCCGAGCGCCACGCGCATCCCCCCGTCGCCTCGCGCCGCAAAGAAGGCCCCCAGCGTGTGGGCCGCCAGGCTAGAGATCACAAAGAACGCCGAGGCCAGCGCCAGCCCCTCCTCACCGTACGAGAAGAGGATGACCGACAGACCAAAGTTCCCCGAGTTGACAAAGGCGGTCGCCAGCACCAGCCCATCGACCTTGCGCGAAGGCCAGCGCAGTGCCCAGCCCACCAGCAGGGCGATACCGATCATGGCCAGCGTCGTGACCAGGGAAAAGAGGAGCATCTGGGCGAACCGTGCCGGGTCCACCGTGGAGTTGATGATGAGTGAGAAGAGCAGACACGGCGAAAGCACGTACAGGGCCATGCGCGAGAGTGACTTGTGTTCTATGTGCAAAAGGCGGTCCATCAGCACGCCGGCGCCAATGATGAGGAAGGCCGGCAGAATGTTGTTCAAGAAGATAGATGCAAACGTAGCCAAGAAGGACCTCCCTTTGCGAGGCTGCAAACATTCGACGCGTGGGGCCTTTCTAGGCCCCAATACAGGCTAGAGCGATACGAGCAGGTTGGCGGCGATACCCAGCAGTAGCGCTACTCCGGAGTAGCGAAAGACCTGTGTGCTGACTCGCTGGAACACCTGCTTGCCGAGGTACCAGGCGCCCACCACGGGCACCAGAATCAGGACGCCCTGCTCCAGAGCCTCACGCGAGGCCAGCCCCTGAGACACCAGCAGAACCAGCCGAAAGGCACCCATCAGCAGAAACAGCGCCGAGTAGTAAGCCTTGCAGCATTCCTTCTCCCAGCCGCGCAACAGGGCAAAGAGCACCAGCGGCGGCCCACCGGTGCCAAGGGCGCCGTTGAACACGCCGCTGGCGGCCCCGGCCACCAGGTTCAGCCAACGCGCACCAAAGCGCCGCCCCTTGGGGGTCCACAGCACGGTGACCACGCCGGCCAGGATGATCGTCACCACGCCGATCTTGAGGACGTCATCGCTCAGCACCCTGAGCAGCCACACGCCGACCGCCACGGCGGGCACGCCCGTTAGGAGCGTCGGCCACAGCTCCGGCCAGGGAAGATCGTGGCGGACGGACCACAGGTTGACGGCGGCGAGAACCACAGCGAGCACTGCGCCGACCACAGTGGCCTGCTGCACCGGCATAACGGT
The DNA here is from genome assembly GCA_012513595.1 of Chloroflexota bacterium. Next base: position 17,484 of record JAAZBY010000538.1, on the reverse strand, counting down.
CACCAGCGTGCCCATGAGGATCAGCCCCGAGCCAAAGCCCGTCAGGCCAGAGACAAAGCCGCTCAGGGCGCCGAGAAGAATGAGCTGCACGGAACTGATCAAGGCACCACCTCGCCGAGCGAGCAGCGCGGCACTGCGGCCGCGGGACGATGCACCATTTGACAAACCCCCTGCCGGGCGATACCATCGAGTTTCGGCAATCGGCCAATGCTAGGGGATTAGTGCGGCCGCGTCAAGTTGAGGTGCAGGCATGAAGAACGCCTACGACGTACTGAAGGAGCGGGGTTTCATCGAGCAGGTGTCGTCTGAGGAGGGCCTGAGGGCTGCCCTAGAGCAACCGCTGACCTGCTATGTGGGCTATGACCCCTCAGCCGCCAGCCTGCACGTCGGCCATCTCTGCACGATCATGGCGCTGGCCCATCTGCAGCATCACGGCCACCGCCCCATCGTCATTGTCGGAGGCGGCACCGGCATGATCGGTGACCCCTCGGGGCGGACGGAGATGCGCCAACTCCTTTCCGAGGAGCAGATCGGCAAGAACCTCGCCGCCCTGCAGGAACAGATCGGCCGCTTCGTGGACTTTACGGGGGGCCGCGCCCTGATGCGCAACAACGCTGACTGGCTGCGCGACCTGCGCTACATCGACTTTCTGCGCGACGTGGGGAGGCACTTTTCCGTCAACCGCATGCTGGCCGCCGAGTCGTACCGCTCGCGCCTCGAGGAAGGCCTCTCCTTCCTGGAGTTCAACTACCAGCTGCTGCAGGCCTACGACTTTCTGCACCTCTACCAGGAGTATGGCTGCCGGCTACAGATGGGCGGCAACGACCAGTGGGGCAACATCCTGGCCGGCGTCGACCTGATCCGGCGCATGGACGGTGGCGAGGCGTTCGCCCTGACCCTGCCGCTCTTGACCACCGCTTCGGGAGCCAAGATGGGCAAGACGGCGCAGGGCGCCGTGTGGCTGGATGCGGAGCGGCTCTCTCCCTTCGACTTTTACCAGTTCTGGGTCAACGTGGAGGATGCCGACGTCGTGCGCTTCCTGCGCATCTTTACCTTCCTGCCGCTGGACGAGATCGAGCGTCTTGGACGCCTCGAGGGCGCCGACGTCCGCCAGGCCAAGGAGATCCTGGCCTACGAGGTGACGCGCAACACCCACGGCGTCGAGGCCGCCGAGGCGGCCAAGCAGTCGGCCCGCGAGCTCTTTGGCGGCGGTGGCCTGGCCGCCGACGTGCCCACGACCGAGATCGATGAGGGCCTGCTACAGGAGGGGGTCCCCGTGGCCGAGCTGTTCCAGCTCGCAGGGCTGGTGCGTTCGCGGAGCGAGGCGCGCCGGCTGATCGAGCAGGGCGGGGCGTATCTCAACGAGGAACCGGTGGAAACGATCGACCGCCTGGTTACCGCGGGGGATCTCCGCGACGGGTCGGTTCTCCTGCGCGCCGGGAAGAAGCGCTACCGCCGCGTGATCATCGCCGGGTAGGATAAGGGCCTCAGGATCCTTCTTGGGCACGGCAGCGCGCTGGTAAGCGCTGCCGTGCCCTTTGCCTTCTCAACCGGCCGCCCACCCGATGACGCGCTCGCCAAAGCACAGCAGTCGGTAGGGACAGCGCCCGCAGGCCCAGGGGAGTTCCGCCAGGTCGGCACCCCACTCGGCCAGCGGCGGGAAGCGTCGCGGAGAGGCGATGTTCCGGCCACGATCGTCCAGCGCTCCGCGGAGCAGCGCGATGCTCGCCGCAATCGCCTCCTCGGCGCGCTGCAGGCCCCCTTCGCCCAGGGGGAACTCGAGCACCGCAGTGCCGTTCAGGTCGGCCACCAGGCAGGCCAGGCGCTCCTCAGGCAGGCCCCACTGGCGCGCCGCGTACAGGGCGTAGGTGGCCAGCTGGGCCGCGTGCTGCTCGGCACGCTCCTCGACGCTGGCGCCGGTCTTCCAGTCGACCACAGCGACACGGCCATCGTCCATCTGCAGCACGAGGTCCGGCACCGCCACCACGTGAACGCCCCCCACCACGATGGACCCGGCGGACTCGACCGAGAGCATCGCTGCGGGGCGCCGCAGGGCCAGCGCATACAAGGGATGCCCAGCCAGCCCCTCGGCATAGTGCATAGCACGCTCCAGGGCGGTGCGCGTCTCGCGGGCGCCAAAGGCCAGCCGGTAGTAGTGGTCGTCAAGGATGGCGGGGGCCTGCCGGGGCGGGTGGCCCGCCTCGCAGCGGCGCACCGCGCGGCGTGAGGAGCGCAGGAGGCGCGCCATGGCCACGCGCGTGCTGGCCGCCAGGGTCCCCTCTGCCCAAGGTCGGCCGGCGGCCGCCGCCTGGAGAGAGTCGTGCGCGAGTTCGTGTACCACCCGCCCGATGAGCATGGGGGCCGTGGCCAACCTGCCCAGAACATAGATCAGGGTGCGGTCACCTGGTTCCCGCGGCGCATTGCCCCCATAGGGAGCATAATAGCGGTAGTAGTACCGCCGCGGGCAGATGCCGTACACCTGCGCGCGCGAGAAACTCCAGGAAAAGGGCTGCGTCCGCGTGTCCAGCCAGCTCATGCCAGGCCCTCCTCGGGCATCCTGCACCGGCGTTCAGGGGCTCGTGCCGTTGACGCGGCCCGCCCGCTCACCTAGAATCACCGTCAACAGCCGCTCCACAGCACCAGCCGCCTCAGGAGGCGCTCATGGAAGACATCGTCGAAGTCGCTCCATTCCCCGACCGGCTGCGTCGCGCCTTCTCGCTGATCCTGACGCTGCTCGCCGCCTTCCTGTACGCGGGGGTGTTGGGCGTGTCGATCGTCCGCGCCTTCCTGGAGCCGGATCCCCAGTTCACCGAGGGGACCGTCCGCACCGCCGGCCTCCTGAGCGGGCTGGTGGGCTCGGTCGTCTCGGCCGGCTTTGCCCGCGGCAAGCGGCCGGAGGCCGTCGCGATGAGCATCGAACACCCCCTCGGCGGCCGATCGCGCACCTCCTGGCAGACCCTGCGGCGCCCGAGCCTGCTGCGCTGCAAGCTGCTGGGGCTGGCCGGGTTCCTCGGCCTGCGGGCATCGACGGCCACCGGCGAGCCCGAGGAGATTGCAGAGCCGCCGGCCGAGCTCGACCCTGGCAGCGGGCTGAGCATCAGCCTCTGGGTGGCCCTGCTGTATTTTGTGCTTTACTTTGTTGTCGGGGCAGCTGCTTTCGCGCTGACGCTGTTGCGCTCCGCCACGCCCGAGTTCCTCGGCAACGCCGCCTGGGTCTGGCTGGGCACGGTGTTGTCGTCCGGGTACTCGTTCTTTGCCCTGGGCACCACCGTCCCGGGCAGCGTCGGCACCACCCGTCGCGGCAGGTAGCGCACCGAGCTGGCACCATCATACCCCACGAGAGCGACAGGCCCGCTCCGGGCCCGGTCGCGGTGGCTGGCTACTCGCTGTACCGCAGCATGCGCATCCCGTTAAGGATGACGAGGACGGAGGTCCCCGTGTCCGCCAGGACGGCCATCCAGAGCGTGGCAACCCCGCTGACCGCCAACGCCAGGAACAGCGCCTTCACAGCGAGCGAGACGGCCACGTTCTGGCCCACCACGCGCAGCGCCTTTTGGCTCAGTCGCAGGGCGTAGGGGAGCTTGCCGAGGTCATCGCCCATCAGGGCGATGTCGGCGGTCTCCAGGGCCGTGTCGGTGCCGGCGGCGCCCATGGCGATGCCCAGCGTGGCCCGGGCCAACGCGGGCGCGTCGTTCACTCCGTCACCCACCATGGCGGCCGGCCCGAACTTGGCCTCGAGCCGCTCAATGGCAGCGACCTTGTCCTGCGGCAGGAGCCCGGCCTCGAAGGCGTCCACTCCCGCGCGCGCCGCGATCTGCGCGGCGATATGCGGATTGTCGCCGGTCAGCATCACAGTATGCGCGACGCCAGCCCGCTTCACTCCAGCCACCGCCTCTCTGGCGTTCGGCCGCAACGTGTCGGCGATGGCCAGGAAGCAACGCTGCTCGCAGCAGGCATCCTCCACCAGGACCACGGTGTATCCCTCGGCCTCGGCGGCCTCGATCTGCCGCACCATCTCGTCACTAAGAGGCCCGTTGCCGGTCTGCTGCTGGAAGGCCAGGTTCCCGGCCGTCACCGCGTGCCCGGCGACCGTCCCGGCGATCCCTAGGCCGGCGTGCGCCACAGCGTCTTCGCCCGGCGGGTAGCGCCCCTCGAGCCCTTGCTCGGCAGCGCTGCGCGTCACGGCGCGGGCCAGCGCGTGCTCGGAACGCCCCTCGAGCGCGGCCGCCTTGGCCAGCAGGTCAGCGCAGTTGGCGCACTCCTGGGGACCCTCGGGGTGTAGCTCACACGTGCCGCCCACGACATAGGGCTCCCCCGCCGTCAGGGTGCCGGTCTTGTCAAAGGCCATCACCTTCACCCGGGCGAGCGCCTCCAGGTGGCGCCCGCCCTTCACCAACACGCCCGACCGCGCCGCACGCGCCAAGGAGCTGACGACAGTGACGGGCGTCGAGATCACCAGCGCGCACGGGCAGGCGATGACCAGGAGGACCAGCGCGCGGTAGACCCAGGTGCCCAGGCTGCCCAACCCCGCCAGCGGCGGGACCACGGCCACCAGCACGGCCAGCGCGAACACGATCGGCGTGTACACCGCGGCGAAGCGGTCCACCAGCCGCTGGGCGGGCGCCTGCTCTGACTCGGCCTCCTCTACCATCTGCAATATGCGGGCGATGGTGCTGTCCTGGGCCAGGCGCTGCACCTCGATCACGAGTGCGCCATTGCCGTTGACGGTGCCGGCGAACACCTCATCCCCAGTGCCCTTTTCGACGGGGATCGACTCCCCGGTGATCGGTGCCTGGTTGACCGCCGAACGCCCCTCGCGCACGGAGCCGTCCACCGGGAAGCGCTCCCCGGGGCGCACCAGCACGCGCTCACCGCGGCGCAGGTCCTCTACCGGCACGACCATGGTGCCTCCCTCGCGCTCCACGGTGGCCTCGCGGGGGGCCAGCTCCATGAGAGAGCGGATGGCGTGGCGCGCCCGGTCGGAGGTGTAGCCCTCCAGCAGCTCGCCGAGGGAGAAGAGCAGCACCGTCACGGCGCCTTCGGCAAAGTCGCCGATAGCCATCGCCCCGACGGCCGCCACCACCATCAGGACGTTCATGTCCAGGGTGTGGGCGACGGTCACCGACACCCAGCCGGCGCGGGCCAGGGAAAAGCCCCCCACTAGAATAGCGAGCCCATACAACACCCGCGAAGCCCACAGTGGGCCCCCGAGCCAGCCCGCCACGAGCGCCGCCAAGAGCAGGGCGCCGCTCGCGGCAGTGGCGGCCGCCTGCGGATGGCGCGCCAGCCAGTTGGTGCGCGGTGCCCCATCGAAGGTTTGCGGCGCGTCTCTCTCAGCGAGCTGATAGCCCATCTGCTGGGCAAGCGCGGTCAGCGCCGGGATCACCTCGCGCGCCCGAGCCGTGGTAACGGTCAGCAGGCCCGTGGTATAGGCCAACCGCGCAGACGCCACCCCCGCGGTCTCACGAGCGGCCTTCTCGAGGCTTGCGGCGCAATCCGGGCAGTCCAGTCCCTGAACCGTCAGGACGATCGTTTGCATCGCTTGATCCACTTTTTCGCTCACGCCAAACACCCGTCTATTCTGCGGCGGCCTGGGCGGCGGCGGGCCGCTGGCCCTCGAGGGTATGCTCCAAAGCGTACGCGTACAGGCGGGCGATGTGCTCGTCGGCCAGGGAGTAGTAGACGTGCCGACCCTCCCGCCGCGCCACGACGGCCCGCAGGCGCCGCAACAGGCGCAGCTGATGCGACACGGCCGATAGCGACATCCCCAGCGCCGCGGCCATTGCCCCCACGCAGACCTCTCCGTCGACCATGGCTGAGATCAGGCGCACCCGTGTTGGGTCCGCCAGTGCCCAGAAGAGCTCGGCCATGGCCTGGGCGGGTTCCTCGTCCAGCGCCCGGCACTCGGTCCCCGAGTGCTGGTGGTAGCCGCTACCTGATGAGTCCATCGCGTCCTGCAGTCCCCTGCGTTCATACTTGAGCACTTGCTCAAGTATAGTCGCATCGTCCACCCGTGTCAATACCCCGTGCGGCCCGCAGCGCGTACCGCGGCCTCGGGGCGCCCAATAGCCCAGCGGGTCCTACGCCGCACGCGCCCCTCCCCCCCGCCAGAAAGCACACAGCGCCCGGCGGCCGCTGACGCGGCCGCCGGGCGCCATGCCTATGCCTGGCTTTGGTCCGTCAGTAGACGGCCGGCACACCGAGCGCCGCCGCCAGCGCCGGGGGATCGTTGGTCGTAATCCGGTCCACGCCCAGGCCGGCCAGGAGGCGGGCACCCTCGACGTGGCCAGGCGTCTCGGCGTCGAGCGTCCAGACGTCCGCCTCGATGCCGTGCTCGTGCAACCAGGCGATCCAGTCGAACCCGTCGCGCAGCGACTGCTCCACCAGGCGCCCGTGCAAGTACCAGACTCCGGCGCGGGCCGGGGCCTGCCGCAGGAGGCACTCCGCGCGCAGGGTCAGGTAGTCCGGCGTGGGCCCCCAGCGCTTCAGCGCCTGGGGATGGTCATCCAAGTACCCGTACGCCCCGGTGCGCAGCGGCGGCTCGGGAGGATCGTACGGCTCCGGCCGGTAGTCGAGGTACCAACCCGGGTCAAAGCCGAGCGGCAGCTCCGCGTCCAGGTCGCGCAGGCGCCCCAGGGCCCAATCCGCGCAGGAGGTCACCCGCACGCGCTCGCGCAGCGGGCGCACCTGGGCAGCAAGGCGTGCCAACAGAGGGGTCGGCAGGGGCTCATCGGCCTTGAGGTCCAGCTGCAGCTCGACCGTCTCGGGATAGGCCGCCAGCAGGTCCAGCGCCTGGCCCAGCAGGCCGACCGGCTCCTCGCTGGGGCGCCCCTTCCAGAGCAGGCGCAACCCGGCTAGGTCGGCGGAGGCATGCTCGATCGCGCGTCCACGTCCCGTGGTACTGCCGTCCAGGAGGGCGTCGTGCAGCAGGGCGAACTCGCCATCGGCGAGGGGCGTTATGTCCACCTCCACCACACGGGCGCCCGCCCGTAGGCAGCGCTCGAGGGCGGCCAGCGAGTTCTGCGGCAGGTCGCGCCCGCGATTGCCGCCGTGATGGATCAGCAACACTGGTGATTGCATGCGGTTCCCCTTCGGTGTAGCGCAGGCCAGGTGAGGCCGGCGCTCAGCGGTCACGCGCCGGCGCGCTCCAGAGCCTCCTCGATGGTGCCGCGCCAGGGGCCCGGCTGTTCCTGCTTGAGCGTGGTCACGGCGCCGGCCAGGCGGGTGGCCTCGCGGGCCGAGTGCGCCAGCCTCCAGCCGACATAGGTGGAGAAACAAGTGTCGCCCCGCCCGGTCCTGCCGGCCAGCGAGCGCGGAGTGAACGGCGCCCGGTGCACCTGGCCGTCGGACCAGACCAGCACGCCCTCGGAACGCGTCACTACCACCTCGCGCGGGCCGTAGGCCGCCAGGCGGGCCGCCGCCTTGGCCGCATCGGTCAGCCCGGTGAGGTGCTCGGCCTCGGCAAGGTCGACCTTCAGGTAGGTCACCCGGGCCAGGCCCTGCGCCATGTCCGGCCAGGGGCGAAAGACCAGACTGTCCCCATCGGGGACGCGCACAAACCCCTGCACGTCAAGGGCCAGCGGGGCGCGGTCCGCCAGGGTCTTGAGCAGGGGCAAATCCACCTCACCGGCGATGATCGGTGAGATCATGATGACCTTGGCCGCGATCTCGGGCACGTCCTCGGGCTGAAAGGCCCCGGCGAAGGCCAACGGATGGCAGACGCGCCGCTCCATGTTCTCCGAGCTGTAGATGTTCTCGATCCCCGAGGTGGCATCGGCGGCCGTCGGGTACACGCGCACGCCCGCCCGGCGCATCTCGTCCAGCCGCGGATAGTCGCGCGGGTGGAGGCGGGTGGCGACCGCCACGTCCATACCCAGGCGGCGCAGCGCCATACTCCCGTAGAACACTCCCCCACCAGTGGCTGCCTCAGAGTGGCCGTCCACGACGATGCGTTCCACGGCCATGTGTCCGACCATCAGGATATCGACGTCGGGTGATGTTGCTGTGTGCGTCATGGCTCTCCTCGCTCTTGCCTGGCACGCTGCTCATGTGGCAGCGCGCAACGGTCTGATGGTGCTATGCTGATGGCGCTAGCTGAAGCGGAGACGCTCCGGCTCGTCGCTGCAGATGCCATCGACGCCCAGACCCCTCAGGTAGGTGATGTACTCTGGCCGCTCCTCGTGCCAAAGGATCACGCCAAGGCCCGCGGCGCGCACGCGGTCCACCCACTCCTGCGATAGGGCATCCTCGGGGCGCGGACCGGAGACGTCCCAGCAGGGGTGCACGTAGGTGGCGCCCACCGCCTTGGCTAGGGCAACGGCGTCCACCCGGCGTGAGCCGAACAGGACCGAGCTCCGCAGCCCAGGCTCCAGCGCCCTGGCCTCGGCCACCCAGTCGGGGCGGAAGGAGCCCACCATCACCCGCCCAACGGCCCGCTCAGCGCGCAGGATCTCCACCATGGGGCGGATACAGCCGCCGTCCTTGATCTCGATGTACAGCCCCAGCCGCAGCTCAGAGGCCAACAGGAGCATCTCGCGGAGAGTGGGCACGCGTTCGCCCTCCGCCAGGGGCACCTTCTGGAGCGCCTCGAGCGTGCTGCGCTGCACGGGCAGGATGGTGCCGTCCGCAGCGCGCAGCTGGGCATCGTGGATGACGGCCACTTCCCCGTCGGCGGTACGCTGCACGTCGATCTCTGCGGCGTCAGCGCCGAGGGCGGCGGCCACACGCAGGCCCGTCAGGGTGTTGTCCGGCGCATGGCCAGACGCGCCGCGATGCCCGATGCGCAGGAAGCGATAGTCCTTGCGGCGCGTCTCGCGGGTCAGGTACTCGATCCACCCGTTCACCCGGCCGGGAATCCAGCCGCGCAGCGCCTCCCAGGTGACGAAATCCTCCGGCGCAAAGGTGAATCGCTTGGTGAACTCCCAGGACGGGTCAAAGGCGAAATGCTGCAGGTACGTGCGCACCACCGTATCCGCCTGCGGGCTGCCCTGAATGCGCCCGCGGAACAGGTCATTGCTGAGCACGCCTCCCGAGCCGGCCTTGGCGTTGGTCGACGAGGGGCGCGTGGACAGGCGGATCTCGTCATACCAGGAGGCCAGCGGGGCAAAGGCGTGCTTGCCCGGCTGAGAGAGGAGCACCACCCGCTCTCCCTCCATGTTCAGGCGCCCCTCCACGGTCATATCGTGCAGGTCGCCATGCCAGGAGGCCTCGGCGCGCACCACGCGCCCTTCGGCGTCCACGTAGACCCAAAAGTGCTCCAGCTCATAGAGGTGGCCAATGTCCCAGTCCCACCAGATGGCATACTCGATGGCCAGCGCGGCGCGGCCCCCACCCGGGAGCGCCAGGTCGATCGTGCGCCCGAACGAGGAGGACGGCGCCGTGGCCCGAAAGATCGTGTAGCCCGCCGCGCCGGGCAGGAACGGCTCCCGCGCGTCGAACAGGATGACCGGCGCGTAGCGTTCGGCCAGCGCCCGGTCGGCCTCGTTCTGGGGCGCAGCGCGCAGCGCGGCCAGCGAGTCCGCCAGCCAGGCGGGCTCCGCCGCCCAGGGTGCTTGGTTGGTCATGTTCGCCTCCTGAGATGGTTCCTCGTTCCGCACCGCACCGCAGGCCAGGCACAGCAAACACGAGGCCCCCACGAGCCACGCGATCCGCGCACCTCGCCCCCATCGCACCATGGGCACTCCCTCAGTGCCATCGCTTCGGCCGACCGAGGCCTGCCCCGGCAGTGGCCGTCGGCGGCACTCTCCGGGAGAGGCGGCTATCGCCTCTCCCCAAGAGCCTGTGCCCGCTGGCCGCCTCTACAGATCGCGCAGGCCGACCATGGGGCCAAAGGGGGCCAGGCTGACCGTCGGATACGGGTTGCAAAAGATGTCATCTTCCAGGTAGCCGCGCTTCCACATCCGCGCGCACATCTCTTCCAAGACCGCCCGGTTGCGGGGATCCTGGGCGACGTTGCGGAGACAGTGCGGGTCCTCCTGGAGGTTGTACAGCTCGTCGTCGTCAAAACCGTTGTAGACGTACTTCCAGTCCTTGGTGCGCACCACGCGCTGCGAGTAGTACAGCTCCACGCCGTTGAACTGGGTGTACACGGCGTCGGGCCAGTCCTCCGGCTCTTCGCCGCGGAAGAAGGGCACCAGGCTCTGGCCGCTGGACCTGGGCAGCTCTCCCCCACCCAGCTCCACAAAGGTGGGTGCGAAATCGGCGAGGCTGACGAACTCGTCGACGGTGCGCCCGGCATCGGTGATCCCCGCGGGCCAGCGCACCAGCAGGGGAACGTGGTAGCACTCGTCAAAGGCGGCCACGCCCTTCATGAACAGGCCGTGGGCCCCGGCATAGTCGCCGTGGTCGGAGGTAAAGATCACCACCGTGTTGTCAGCCTGGCCGGTGGCGTCCAGCCCGTCCAGCACCATGCCCAGCAGGTCATCCTGCATGGTGCAAAAGCCCCAGTAGTGAGCGATGGCCTCGCGATACTCCTGCTCGCTCATCTGTGACCAGAAGCGCCGCTGCCGCTGGTAGACGCGGGGCTTGTCCAGCAGGTTGTCGTAGAAGGAGGGCGGCAGAGTCACGTCGTCCGGATCGTACATCGTGGCGTACTTTTCCGGAAGGATGTAGGGGTCGTGGGGCCCGACGGGGCCGATGAAAAGGCACCAAGGCTGGCCCGAGCTGCTCAGGTCCTCGAGCGCTTGTAGGCCGGCCCGCACCGCCTGGATGTCGTGCGGGTGGTATGGGTCATGCTCGGGGTCGGGCGTGCGCGTGCCGTACAGGCGGTAGCGGCCCCAACCGGGGCGCAACAGCTCGCCCTTTTCGCGAGGGGCGTCGCTCTCCGGCTCCTGGGCCATCTGGCGGAAGCGCTCCCAGCGCAGGCCGTGCATCTCGCCCTGTACGCCGGAGGCCATGTACTCCTTCCAGCCACGATCGGCCGGCCCCTCGGTCGCCGAGACGTGCCACTTGCCCGAGAATCCGAGCTCATACCCCTCGTCTCGCAGTACCTCGCTAAAGGTGGTCACCCCGGGGTTCAGAGACTCGTGCAGAGCGGCCTGGTTGAGCACGTTGTTGTAGATGCCGTGCTGGCTGGGGAACAGCCCGGTCATGAAGGTCGCCCGAGACGGGCAGCAGTGCGCAGCGATGGTATAGGTCTGCGAGAAGCGCAGCCCCTCGCGGGCCAGGCGATCGGCGTTGGGCGTCCGGCAGGGGTGCCCGGGGGCCATGATCCCGCCGCCCTCCTGGTCCACCATGACGATGAGAATGTTGGGTCGCTCGGTCTGGGGCACTGAACTACTCCTTTACTGACGGTCACTATCTGGCAACGGGGTATCGGTGGCGCAGAGCCCGGCGCTCGGGCTCGCTCAGTGCAGCACGCGCGGCAGGGCTGCTAGAGGCCTGCCTGGTCCATGCGGCGCAGCGCCTCTTCGTAGACCTCGTAGCGCTCCCCCTCGCGCTCCTCCGGGTCCACCCACTTGAGCCACAGGGCGCTATCTGGGCGCGCCCCGGCGATCTCGCGGCGACTACGGTGCCAGTCCGCATCGGGACCGTGCCAGCGGACCTCGCGATCCTGCAAGAGGATGAACTGCCCGGCATAGTCGCGGAACTTGGCCACGTTGTCCCGGTAGTAGAGTGCCTGCTCGCACATGGTTTTCCGCCAGGAGGCCACCGTCGCTCCGCTATCGGGCTGGTCGGCGTAGAAGCGCCCCAGCGGGGCGCTCACCTCAGAGGCCCAATCGATCTCCGCGAGGTCGGCGGTGCCAAAACCGTGCTCGTGGCACACCAGGCCGGGGTTGCGGTCGCGCCCGTAGGGCATGGTCGGCCAGTCGGCGAGGGGATCGTGCCCCATCAGATGGGTGACCACCGCGTCGGTGGCGGTGACCTGGTCGCCCGCGATCAGCGCGTCGCAGACGCGCGCCTCACCGCCCCACTCGCTGCCGGCCTGTGCCACCAGCGCGTCGACGATGTTCAGCGTCGGCTGGATGGTTCGCCCCAGATCGGCGAGCACGTACGGCAGGCGGATGATGTGATGGTAGTAGTGGCGCGGTCGGCCGTAGGGAGGCTCGGTGCACAGCCCGAACAGGTTCTTCAGGCACAGCGTGACGCCCATGAACTTGTGGTTCTTGGCCTTCTGCACCGAGACGAACGCGTCCGCTGCCACCACCGATTCGGGCAGCACATACTCGGCAAACATCAGCCCGCCGCCCGGCACGGCCACGCTGCGCACCGGCGGCTGGTCCCCGTCGACAAAGGGCACGTCGAACTCGCGCAGCACCGGCAAGAGCGTGATCGTCTCCTCCACCGTGTGCGGCCGGCCTCTCCCGCCCATGACGCTGATCTCACAGCAGGTGATCTCGGCGGAGGTCTCTTCCCTCAGCAGGCGCAGCACCGCGCGCGCCACGCGATGGTCTACCAGTTCCTGGAGGTGCCCGGCGTGGTAGCGCAGGCCGTCGGGGCTCCAGGCCTGGTTGAGCTTGATCGAGATCGTCTTGGCGGCTTTGAGCCTGGCCCAGGCGGTGCCGAGGGGCGCGGTGGCGCGCTGCAACGCCTCGTAGATGGCCTCGTCAGAGGACCGGTGATCACAACGCACGGCACGTACCAGTGGCTTGGACATGCGCCCCTCCCCGGGGGTGATTGATCCGGCGCGCACACGTTGCCAGGATGATAGACGTTTGCGGCCGCCCGGGCAAGTGTCCGGCGCCTGACCCCTGCGGGCATTGCTTCGCCCGGCACGCGCGGCTAAGATACCAACACGCTGGGAATGACGTCGTCCTGGCGCAAGGAGACCACTATGACAGAGTCGTTGCGGGTGGCCGTCATCGGTGCGGGGAACATTGCCAGGCGCTACCACCTCCCCTCTCTCGCGCGCCTGAGGGCGGAAGGCCCGGGGCTGGAACTGGCCGCTGTGTGCGACGTGGACCCGGCGCGCGCCGAAAGCGCCGCCGAGCAGTTCGGGTTCGCCCGGGCCGATACGGACTACCGAGCCATGCTCAGCGCCGTCCGGCCCGACGCCGTGTGGGTGCTGGTGCCGTTCCAGGTCGTGCGCGAGGTGGCCGGGCACCTGCTGGCGCGCCGGGTACCGCTGATCATGGAAAAGCCGCCCGGGCAGAACGTGGCCGAGGTGCGCGAGCTGGCCGCCATCGCCCAAGAGGCGGGCACCCCGCACCAGGTGGCTCTCAACCGGCGCTACGCGCCCCTCTTGCGGCGGGCTAAGGAGCTCCTGGCCGAGGCCGGCCCGGTCGAGGCGCTCTCCTGCCAGTTCCTGCGGCACAACAGGCAGGAGGCCACGCACGCCTTTGGCACCGGCATCCACGGGCTGGACGCGCTGCGCTTCCTGGGCCCGGGAGAGGTGACAGAGGTGCACGCGCGCCCCGTTGGCGCGAACGGCGCCCTGGTGACGCTGCTCTTTGCCGGGGGCGCCGTCGCCCACATGGAGATGCTGCCTCAGGTGGGCGTGCAGATGGAGCGCTACACCGCCCACGCCGGCACGCGTACTGTGGTCATCGACGGGTTGTACGAGCCGCTGACGACCTATCCCGGCTACCTGCACTGCTACGACGCGGGACGCCTGGCTTTCTCCTGGGAGAACGCGGCCGCCCCGGCCCAGCCGGAGGTCATCTGCGGCTTCTACGGTGAGTCGGAGGCGTTCGTGCGCGCCCTCCGCGAGGGGCGTGCGCCCACTCCGTCCCTGGCCGAGGCGCTCCGCTCCGTCGAGATCGCCCAGGCCGTGCAGGAGGGCAAGTCGGTGGTCTTTGGCTAGTGCGCCGCGCCGGCGCGCGGTCAGGGCTTCGCGCCGAATGCGCGGACGCGTCGCCGCCATGCTATAATGAGGGTGCTCCCGTCTAGGCAAGGAGGGCAGCATGACGGTCTGGTGGTCCGGCTTGACTCCGCTGAACCAGGTTTTCTGGGGATTGGTGGTGCTGTTTAGCACGCTGTTCGTGTGGCAGCTCGTCGCCGCCTTTGGCGGGCTGGTGGCGGCTGGTGACGGCGACCTGGATGGCGGGGCGGGCCTCGATCACGGCGGTGACGGGCACCTCTTTGGCGGGCATGACGGGGATGGCCACTTTGCCGATGGCCACCTGGGCGACGCGCACCTTGGCGACGCGCACCTTGGCGATGCGCACCTTGGCGACACGCATGTTGGCGACGTGCACGTGGCCGACGCTCACCTGGCCGACGCTCACGCCGCCGACCTACATGCGGGCGACGCCCAAGGCGTGGATGACCATGCCGCGCATCATCACTCCTCCGGCGTGGCGACGTTCCGCTTGCTGTCGGTACGGTCGATCTTGGCCTTCCTGACGCTGTTCTCCTGGGCCGCGGCGCTGTACTTGGGGGCCGACCTGCCCTATGCGCGGGCCTTCCTGCTCGCGGCCTCGTGGGGCATGGCTGGCATGGTGACCGTGGCCGCCTTCTTCTGGGCCATGCCCCGCCTGAGCGAGGAGGGCACCATGGACGTGTCCAGCACCGTCGGGATGACGGCCACTGTCTACGTGCACATCCCCCGCCAGGGGACGGGCCAGGTGCGCGTGCTGGTCGGTGAGCGCGTCGCCTACCTGCGCGCCCGCTCAGCCTCGGGCCTGGGGCTCAAGGCAGGGGCGTCGGTGCGCGTGGTCGGTGTCGATGGCTCGATCCTGGAGGTCGAGGAAGTCCGCTAGCGGCGTCGGTTCAGCCGCCCACCACAGGAGGAAGCATTCCATGGGCTTCGAAGTGATCATCCTCGGGTTCATCCTGGCGCTCATCATCCTGGGCACCTTTCTGACCGTCATCGGGCGCTACCGTCGCTGCCCGTCGAACCGCATCCTGGTGGTCTATGGGCGCACGGGCAAGGGTGCCGCCAAGACGATTCACGGCGGCGCGGCCTTTGTGTGGCCGCTGATCCAAGACTATGCCTACCTGAACCTGGAACCGTTCGTGGTGCCCATCGACCTCGACAACGCCCTCTCGCGCGAGAACATCCGCGTCTCCGTGCCGACCACGGTCACGGCCGCCATCTCGGTCGACCCGAGCCTGATGGCCAACGCCGCGGTGCGCCTGCTGGGCCTGAACAGCGAGGAGATCCGCTCCCAGGCGCAGGACATCATCCTGGGCCAGATGCGCGCCGTGATCGCCACAATGGCCATCGAAGAGATCAACCGCGACCGCCAGGCCTTCATGGCCAAGGTGAACGAGGCCCTCTCGGGCGAGCTCGAGAAGATCGGCCTGGAGGTCATCAACGTCAACGTCCGCGACATCGACGACGAGAGCGGCTACATCCAGGCCATCGGCCGCAAGGCCGCCGCCGAGGCCGTCAACCAGGCCCTGGTCGACGTGGCCGAGCAGGAGCGCCACGGCCAGACGGGCGTGGCCGAGCTCGAGCGTGACCGCCGCCGGGCCGTGGCCGCCGCCGAGGCCGCCGCGGAGATCGGCGAGAAGGAAGCGGAGCGCGACCGCCGCCGGGTGACGGCCGGGCTGGACGCCGAGGCCGTCGAGGCCGAGGCCGAGGCCGAGGGCCAGAAGGCGACCTACAACGCCACCATGCAGGTGGCCCAGCAGGAAGCGCGCCGACGCGCCGAGGAGGCCGCCCGCGTGGCCGACGGACGTATCCGCGTGGCCGACGAGAACGCCCAACGCGACGCCGAGCTGGCCCGCGCCGAGCGCGAGCAGGCCCGCCTGCGCGCCGAGGTGGTGGTGCCCGCCGAGGCCAACCGTGAGCAGGTCGTCATCGCCGCCGAGGCCGGCCGCGAACAGCGCGCCGTCCTCGCCGAGGGCGAAGCCCGCGCCATCCTGGCCCGCATGGAGGCCGAGGCCCAGGGCACCCAGGCCATCCTGCGCTCCAAGGCCGAGGGGTACCAGGAACTGGTCAGGGCCACCAACGGCCTGCCCGAAGCGGCCGCCTCGTTCCTGATTATCGAGAAACTGGTTGATGTGGCCCGCGTACAGGCCGAGGCGATCAAGAACCTGCCGCTCGACAAGGTCGTCGTCTGGGATAGCGGCAACGGTGAGGGCCTCTCTGGCCTGGGCAGGCGCTTCATGGGCGTGATCCCGCCCATGCACGAGCTGGCCCGCCTGGCCGGCCTGGACCTGCCCGACTTTCTCGGCAAGGTGACCAACGACCAGGCCAGCCCGCCTGCCGAGACGGCCCCCTCAGAGGGCGCCGCAGCCCCCGCCGAGGAGTAGCCGCCCGCGCCTGCTCAGGCGGGCACCAAGATGCGCGCCACACGCGCTCGCCGGGTACCGCATCCGGCGAGCGCGTTGCGAGCCGCTACCTGCGCGTGTGTGAGGAGGACATCCACCGTGGACATCGACATCACCCAGGACGACCTGAGCGCTCTGCAGGGCGGGGCGCGTTTCGTCACCTTTGGCGAGGTGATGGTGCGCGACACCCCGGCCGACATGGAGCGCCTCGAGCGCACCCGTCAGGTGCACCTGTCGCTGGCCGGCAGCGAGTACACCCTGGCCATGGGCCTTGGCCGCCTTGGCGTGCCCTCGGCGTTCATCACTCGCCTGCCCGATAACCCCTACGGCTGGCAGGTGCGCGATACCGCCCGCGAGCAGGGGCTGAACATCGACCACCTGGTGTGGGCGCCCAAGACGGAGCCGATCGGCCGTTACCTGTACGAACTGGGGCGCACGCCGCGCCAGTCGACGGGCTGGTACCAGCGCATGTACTCGGCTGCCTCGAGGCTGGGGCCCGGCATGGTCGACTGGCCCGCCGCCCTGCGCGATTGCCGCCTGCTGCACTCCTCCGGCATCACCTTTGGCCTGGCCAACCACAGCGGCTACGAACGGAACCATTGCCTGGAGGCCCTCTATGAGGCGCTGGAGGCCCGCCCCGACGGCTGCCTGGTGGGGATGGACTACAACTACCGCTCCACGCTGTGGTCCAAGGAGCAGTGCGCCGGGGCGCTCACGCCGCTGCTGCGCGACCACGTCGACATTCTGATCACCACGATCGAAGACATGGCCGCGCTGTACGGCCTGGGCGCCGGACGCTACAGCCCCGACGAGATCGTCAAGGGCGACTTGGGCCCGCTGAGCGACCAGGACCTGCAGGCCTTCATGGCTGCGCTCCACGAGCGCTTCCGCCCCCAGATCGTGGCCGTGACCATCCGCTATCCCGACACGTTCGAGGAGCACCGCTGGGAGTCGGCAGCGATGGATGCCGCGGGCAACTACTTCCGCTCGCCGGCGGTGCGCAAGATCGTGCTCTGGGACCGGCTGGGCGGCGGCGATACCTGGAACGCCGGGTTCTACTACGGCCTCCTCTCTGAGAAAGACCCCGCCCGGCGGCTGGAGAAGGGCGTCATGGTGGGCGACGCGGCCACCTGCCTGAAGCAGACGCTTATGTTCGACCTGCCCATCGTCACCCGGCAGGAGGTCCAGGCCCTGCTGAACGCCTGGGCCAAGGGTGGCGGCAAGCGCACCGCGCGCTGAGGACCCGTACAAACGTTGGCCGACGGATACGAGGACGATGAACGACGAGACCCGCATGCAGCCCCATGACGCCCCGGTCGCGACGAT
>JAAZBY010000537.1 GCA_012513595.1 Chloroflexota bacterium | reverse complement strand
CCTGGGCGAGCCGGCCAACAAGGAAACCTTCTACGGCAACGAGTAGCCCCTCGCCCTCCGCGCCATTCCAGTGAGGACCGACATGGCAGACAACAGCACCATCCGCGTGATGGCCCTGAGCGCGGGCCGCGAGCACTGGGCGGCCGGCAACCCCGGCCCCGTCGCCAACCTGGATCACCTGATCGCCCTGGCCGATGAGAGCCTGATCCATCAGCCGCGGATCATCGTCTTCCCCGAGTTCGCCGTGACGGGCTGGCCCTACCCCGATGACGAGGCCTTCCGCGCCACCGCCGAAACGCTGCCCGGAGAAGGGCCCTTCTACCGCCGCTACGTGGACCTAGCCGAGCGCTCGGGCGCCGTGGTGTGCGGCTGGCTGGCCGAGCGCGGCGCGGAGGGCGTGTTGCACAATACCTCGTTCCTCGTCTCCCCGGACGGCCGCCTGCTCGGCCGGTACCGCAAGGTGCACCCGACGCCCAGCGAGGAGGGCAACTGGTGGATCGCCCCTGGGGAAGAGATTCCCGTGTTCGACCTCGGTTTCGCGCGGGTAGGGATCGCCATCTGCTGGGATATGGACTTCCCCGAGACCTGCCGGGCGCTCCTGTTGGGCGGGGCGGACCTGATCCTGCACCCCACCGTGGCCGACGATCGCCGTGACGTCTGCCCGGTGCGCTGCAAAGAGAACCACCTGCCCATGGTCATCTCGGTATACCAGCATTCCTCGTACGCGGTGGATGCCGAGGGCGCCGTGGTGGCCGACCTCGGCGAGGCGGGGGGTGCCCTAATCTGCGACCTGGACCTGCACACGGTGCGCTATCGGCTCAAGTACGGCCTCTGGCACGATCCGCGCCGCATGCTCCTGGCCCGCCGCAACCCGGCCACCTACGGCGCGCTGGTGGACCCGGCCCTCACCGTGCCCTGGCACGAGGTGTTC
Organism: Chloroflexota bacterium; assembly: GCA_012513595.1. The sequence goes on along the minus strand of JAAZBY010000537.1, from coordinate 767 downwards.
GAGACGCCGGACCACCGCCCGCTCAGCGACGACGACCTGAAGCGGCGCTTCCCCCGGTTGAAGACCGGGCCCGCCTGATCCACTGTATTCCACCCGGAGGTGACCTTTGCCCGTCGAGATGCGCGATGCCTTTGGGCACGCTTTGGTTGCACTGGGGCACGAGTTCCCCAACATCCTGGTGCTGGACGCCGACCTGAACACGTCCAGCAAGACCGTCTACTTTAAGGACGCCTTCCCCCGGCGCTTCATCCAGTGCGGCATTGCCGAGCAGAACATGTTCGGCATCGCCGCCGGCCTGGCGCTGCAGGGCTACATCCCCTTCCCCAGCACCTTTGCCGTCTTTGCCGCCCAGCGCGCGCTGGACCAGGTCTCCGTCAGCATCGCCTACCCGGCGCTGAACGTGAAGATCCCCGGCTCGTACGTGGGGCTGCCCACCAGCCGCGCGGGCGCCTCGCACAACTCGGTGACGGACATGGCCAACATGCGCACCATGCCGCACATGCGCGTGGCCGACCCCGGGGATAACCAGGATCTGGTGGCCATTCTGCGTTCCGCCGTCGAGACGCCGGGCCCGGTGTACTTGCGCATCACCCGCTACACCCTGCCAGACCTGTTCCCCACGGGGCACGTGTTCCGCTGGGGGGAGGGGCAGCGCCTGCTGGAGGGCGCCGACGTGACCCTGGTCGGCACCGGCATGATGACCTCCCTCTGCCTGCGGGCCGCCGAGGCGCTCCGGGCGAGCGGCATCCAGGCCGAGGTGCTGCACT
>JAAZBY010000536.1 GCA_012513595.1 Chloroflexota bacterium | reverse complement strand
CGCCGACCGCGGCGCCGAGCGCTACCCCGACCCAGACGCCGCCGTCCACGGCAGCGCCGACCGCGGCGCCCACCGTCGTCCCGACGCGCACCCTGGCGCCGGTGTGGGGCAGCGGCTGGTACCCGTCGCCGCTCTTGGTCTCTCCGCAGCCGCGGGAGACCTTTGCGGCCGGCGAGCCGGTCATCCTGAGCTGGGAGCCCGCGGGGGAGTTGCGCGCCGGCGTGTTCTATGTGATCACCCTGGCCTACCGCTACGGGGGGCGCACCGTGTACGATGACGTGCCCTGGCTCACGGAGACCTCCTGGGACGTCACCGAGCACGAGTACCTGCGTGACCTGGCCGAACGCGGGCAGTTCTACTGGTCGTTGACGCTGATGCGCCAGACCGGGTTTGACGCCGAGGGCAAGCCGGTGGGCACGGCCATCAGCCCGATGAGCGAGGTGCGCATGTTTACCTGGGAGCCGGCCTCGGGCGGCTGAGGTAGGCGCACCAAAGAGACCGCCGTGCAGGGTGGGGCCGCCTCTGACAGGGCGACCCCGCCCGCGGCGTTAGGTGAACGGCGGGCGATGTGCTATAGTCCGCCGCTGATCGGCCCGAGCGACGGGCCGGATGCTGTCAGGGCGAGGTGCCCCGATGCGGCGAGGCCGTGTGAAGAGGCTGACCGGGCGCGCCAGCGCCGCCGTGCGGCGCGCGGTGATCCCCCCGAGCCAGCCGACCGAGCGGAACATCCACTTTCTGTACGTCGAGATCGTCTTTGCCTCCCTCCTGTCGGCGGCCGCCTCCTTCAACGGCACCTATGTGCTGCGGCTGGGTGGGTCCAACGCCCTGGTGGGGCTGCTCTCCTCGATCCCGGCGCTGCTGGCCGTCTTTACCTACCTGCCCTCAGCCCGCTTCCTCGAGCGCCAGACCAACCAGATGCCCTGGGTGGTGCGCAGCCTGTTTCTGGCGCGGCTGGGGTACATGTTCCTGCCGATCCTGCCCTTCTTTATGGGCCGCTACGTGGCGGAGGCGACGGTGGCGGTGCTCGTCTCGATGCAGGTGCCGGCGGTGTTCTTTTCCACGGCCTGGAGCCCGCTCCTGTCGGACGTGGTGCCGCCGCGGCAGCGCGGCAACGTCCTGGCTTGGCGGAGCATCCTGTCAAGCGGGGCCATCGCGCCGCTGATCTTCCTGGCCGGGCGCTGGCTGGACGCGGTGACCTTCCCGGGGAACTACCAATGGCTCTATGTGGCCGGCGTGCTCGGGGGGCTGGCCTCCACCTATCTCGTGGCGCGCATCCGGCCGGAGGCGCCCGCGGCGCCGGAAGGGGTCGCCGCGGAGGCCGCGGGGGTCGCCGCGGAGGCCGCGGGGGTCGCCGCGGAGGAGGCCGAGCCCGCACCCAAGCCCGCGCCGGCCGCCAGGGGGTCCTGGTGGGCGGACCTGCGCGGGCTCCTGGCCGAGGAGCCGGGCTTTCGGCGCATCGTGGTGAACACGCTGCTCTTCAACCTGGGCGCCTGGATGATCGGCCCGCTCTTTATCATCTTTTTCGTGCGCGAGCTGGGCGCCAGCGACGGCTGGGTCGGGACCCTGGGCACCCTGGCGCACATCGGCGTGATCCTCGGGTACTGGCTGTGGCGCAAGGTCGTGCGCCGGCTGGGGGACGCCCGCGCGCTGCTCCTGGCGGCGCTGCCCGTCTGCGCGCACCCCTTCCTGGTAGCCCTGATCCCCAACCTGACGGTGATCCTGATCCTGGACCTGGCCGTCAACGCCATCGCCCCGGGGGTGAACCTGAGCCACGGCATGATCTTTCTGGATCTGTTGCCGCCGGGGCGCAAGTACTCGGCGACGGCTGTCTACAGCATGATCATGAACGCCGGGGCCTTTGTGGCGCCGCTGATCGGCGTGGCCATCGCGGACCGCATCGGCATCGCCAACACGCTGCTGTTGGGCGGCACGCTGCGGGCCCTGGGCGCGCTGACTTTCTACCTCTTCCCGCTGAAGCAGCCACAGCCCTGGCCCTGGCGCCAGGGTCCCGCTGCCTAGCCCTCCGCCTGCCGCCAGAGGGCCCACCAGGCGCCCCAGCGCTGCACCAGCGCCGCGGGCCGCTCGGCATAGAGGCGCCGCCCCAGGGGCCAGGCCCGCGCGAGGAGGGCGACCTGCTGCCGCAGGATCAGCGGCCCGAGCAGGCTCTCCGCCCCGCCGGCTGCGGAGGCCGAAACGGCGCGCCCTCGCTTGACGGCCTCCCACAGGACCAGCAGGTTGTGCTCCTCCCCAAGCAGGTCGACCAGCTCTCGGACGAGTACCCCGTAAGGCTGCAGCGCCGCCGGCCAGATGCTGGCCAGCAGGCGGGCCTGTAGCCAGTGATCCTTGGCGCGGCGCCGCCAGGCATGGCGCAGGAGGGCCGAGTCATCGGCCAGGGCGCGCCGCATGGCCCGGCGCCCGCGCGCGTAGGTCATCCGCAGCCCGCCGGCCAGCGCCTCCCAATCGGCGCCGGCGGGGACGGACCAACCGCCAGCGCGACGCCGCGCCGCGCCGAGGTCCTGAGCGAGTTCCGCCAGGTGGGCGGCCAGGCCGCCCTCGTGGGCCAGCACGTCGCGCCGCAGGACCAACTCTCCGCGCAGGGCGCCCAGGGCCGGCGCCTCGGCAAGGTCGGGGGCCAGGGTCAGCAGGCCGTCGAGCGCCTCCACGGCGACGTCGGCGTCCCGGTAGGGGGCCAGCAGGCGGGACCGCGCGCGGTACCAGCGGTCCTCCCGCCGGTAGGTGGCGCCGAGGGGATCCCGGTAGAGGGCCAGGAGGGCGCGCAGGCGCTTGGCGCGGCGGCGGGCCTGCCGCGCCCGCTCGTAGGATGAGAGGGCCGGGTCGGCCAGCTCGGCCAGGGCGCGGTCCAGCTGCTCCGCGGCGATGCGCGGGAGCGCCTCGGCCGGCGGTTCGCCGTTGCGGATGCGGTAGGGCACCGTTCCTCCCTGGCGGGCTAGATCTCGTCGAGCGCCTCGGGCACCGTGGCGGCGGCGGGCTGGGCGGGGCTCTCTTCCCCATGGAGGAGGGCCTGCACCTCGGCGCGCAGGCGCTTCTCCGCCTCCTGGTTGATGTACAGGGTGGCCAGGGCGCAGCCGTCGCAGTGCTCGGGGGTGGGCAGTGCCGCCAGCCCGGGGAGGCCGGCCGCGATCCGCTCGTACAGGCCGGCCGAGGCACCGTCCTCGAGGGGCAGCGCGTGGCGGATGGCGTGGGCCCCGCAGCGGTACTGGGCGCCGTCGGGCGTAAAGGCGGCCTGGGTGGGGGCCACGTAACAGTGGCGGGCCAGCGCCAGCGTGCCGTAGCGCCCCTCCGCCGCGGAACGGGCGTAGGCCTCCAGCCCGCCGCGGTGCGCCACCCGCAGGTAGGGGTTGGAAAAGTAGCCGAACAGGGTGCGGCGCTTGCCCTGCGGAATGCCCATGGCGGCCTGTTCCTCGTCCCAGCGGCGGGCCACCTGCGGCCAGACCTCCTCATAGAAGTGACGGAAGCCCTCGGCCGTTGGGCGCAGCGCGTCATTGGAACTGCCGCCCACCGGGATGACGTGGGGGAAGAGGTCGTTGAAGAGGGGGTGCTGCGGGTCGGCCGTGCGCCGTCGGAAGCCGAGCAGGAAGGCAAAGAGGGCCGGGAAGGCCTCCAGGCTGCGCACGGTGAGGACGCAGTTGGTGTGTATGCCGGGATAGTCGACCCCGACCAACTCGCGGGCCAGCTGCACGTTCATGATCCCCTCGAGCACGGCGCTCAGGCCGGGGCGGCCGCGCAGGGCATCGTGCAGGGCGGGGTCGACCGTGTCGAGCGAGATGTGCAGGCGCAGGAGGCCCGCCTTGACCAGGGCCAGCGCCACCCGCGGGGTGATCAGGGTGGCGTTGGTGTTGACGTTCACCCCCGCGCCGCGGGCCGTGGCGTAGGCGACCAGGCCATCATCCCCCCACAGCGCCTCCCCGAGGGTCAGCGGCTCCCCGCCGGTGAGGTAGATGTAGGGCCCGACGCCGGCGCCGGGGACGGTGGCCTCGGCGACGATGGCCTTCCAGCCGGCCAGGTCGACGCGCGACCGCACCCAGGGTTGGTTGCAGTACACGCAGCGGGGCGCCAGGTTGCAGGCCGCCGTGAGGTTGAGCCCCAGGAAGGCCAGCGGGGGCCGGCCGCCCTCACGGCCTGTGCCGAGGTCCGCGGGCCAGCGGGCCAGCACGTCGAGAAGAACGGCCCCGTCTCGGCAGCCGGCAGCCACCAAGTCGGCGGCCTGCGGCCGGTTGGCGGCCAACAGGGGGGCGACCACGGCGTCAATGAAAGCGCGAGGCTTGCCGGGGGCCAGGTTCGCGCGGCGGACCTCCTCCAGCAGGCCGGAGGTCAACACCTCCTGCCACGGAGGCGTGGCCAGGAGGGCCAGGAGCCTTTCGCGGTGCGCGGGCGGGTAGTGGGGCAGGTCCATGGGGCGCCATCCTTGCTGCCGCGCGGCTGCGCGGCGCGCTGGGTGCGGGGACCACACCGCCATTGTAGCCCGGGGGAGGGGCCCGGTCAACGAGAGGGCGGCCCGGGGCGGGCGCCAGGTTCAGCGGGGGCGCGCGTCGACGAGGACGGCGCCACTGATCTCCTCAGTGAGCATCTGCATGCGCACGTCGGCGTCATAGGCGGCGTCGAGGACGAAGGGCTGCCCGGCGGCCAGCAGGGCGTAGATGTGGGCATCGGTCTCGGGGGTGGGCAGGCCGGGGAGGGCGGCGGCCTCCACCCACTCGAGCGTCCCCTCGGGGCAGGGGGGCGGCGCGATGCGGGGCACCTCGGCGGAGTAGATAAAGGTCACCCAGTTGTAGCGGGTGGGCGAAGTCTCGACCAGGACGCCGCGGAAGGTCACCTCCCCCACGACGAGGCCCGTCTCCTCACGCACCTCGCGGATGGCCGCCTCGCGTGGGGCTTCAAAGGGGTCCACGTGCCCGCCGATGGGCACGTACTTGCCCTGCAGCTCGTCCTTCTTGGAGCGGCGCAGCAGGAGCAGGGCCGCGCCGTGGCGCAGGACGGTGAGCACGCCCACCTTCTTGAGGCCGGTCGTGGCTGTCTCCATCATGGGGCAGATCTCCTTGGAGGGGTGGCGGCAGTATACGGGCGGGCGCCGTGGCCTGCAACGCCGGCGGCGGCAGGGGCAGCACCCGGGGGCGCCAAAACCTTGACGCGCGGCGGCGGCGGTGTTATGTTGTCAGTACGGGGTGCCTGCGCGGCCGTCCCAGCGGATGCGCGACACAGGGCCCCGGGTTTGCCCTCGCGTCAGTACGTCGCCGCCCGGCGGCTCCCCGCCTCGAAAGGAGGTGAACCCCCCACCCATCTACCGGTCGCCTTACGTCGTCGAATGATAGTCCCTTCGCGCAGTTTCTGAAGGATATGACGACCCAAGGGAGGACCGCAATGGAAAGGATTTCGCGTCGTGATTTTCTGCGCGTCTCTGCGTTGGCCGGTGCCGCCACCCTGGCGGCCGCCTGCGTAGAGGCTACACCGGCGGCCCCCAGCCCGGCCGCGGTGCCCGCCGGCCCAGCCGTGGCCCCCACGGCGCAACCGGCGGCCGTCCCCCCTGCCCCGGCTGCCCCGGCCGCCGCGCCCAAGTTCGGTGAGGCCCCCATGCTCGCCGAGCGCGTGGCCAAGGGGGAGCTCCCGCCGGCGGAGGAGCGCCTGCCCGACAACCCCTACGTCGCGGTTGGGCTGGATGGCGTCGGCAACTATGGCGGCAGCATGCGTAAATCGTTCTCAGGCCAGGCGGACGGTGGCACCATCAGCCACCTGAACCTGCGCGGCCTGCTGAACATCAACTCGGAGATGACCCTCGAGTCGATGGGTGCCGAGTCGTGGGAGCTGACGCCGGACGGCAAGACCTTCACCTTCCACCTGCGCAAGGGGATGAAGTGGTCGGACGGGCAACCGATGACGGCCACCGATTTTCAGTTCTACCTCGAGGACTTTTTGGCCAACGACGAACTGAACCCCTCCAAGCCGCAGGGCTTTGCCAACACCATCGAGGGCAAGCGCGTCCTGCCGACCCTTGCGGCGCCTGACGACTTTACCCTCGTGTACACCTTCCAGCAGCCCAAGCCGCTCTTTGTGTACTCGCTGGTGCTGGACATTCCCGCGCACCCCAAGCACTACTTCCAGCAGTTCCATGCGACCTACCAGGACAAGGCCACGCTGGACAAGACGGTCAAGGATGCCGGGCGGGACAACTGGACGCAGCTCTACGGGGACAAGAACACCTTCCAGCTGAACATCGAGCGGCCCAACTACTACCCCTGGCTGCCGATGAACCCCTGGACCGACGAGTACGTGGTGGCCGAGCGCAACCCGTACTTCTGGGAGGTGGACGAGGCCGGCAACCAACTGCCCTACATCGACAACGTCACCTTCCGCGTCTTTTCCAGCCTGGACGTGGCCATCATGTGGGCGGTGAACGGCGAGATCGACTGCCAGGCGCGGCACATCGGCGAGTTCGCCAACTATACCGTCTACAAGGAGAACGAGGCCAAGGGTGACTATGCGACCCTGATCCTGGACCGCTCCAAGTGCGACGGGGTCTTTATGAACATGACGGCCAAGAACGAGCGCCTGCGCAAGCTGATCAATGAGCGCGACTTTCGCTTCG
>JAAZBY010000535.1 GCA_012513595.1 Chloroflexota bacterium | reverse complement strand
GTGGCGGTGCAGAGCACGCTCTCCAGCCTGGGGCGCGTGCTGGGGAACCTGATCCCGCTCTACGCCATGTGTGACGGGCGCGACGTGGGCATCCTGACGGAGGTGCTCTCTGCAGAGACGCGCGCCCCCACCCTGTACGTCTACGACGCCATCCCCGGGGGCGTGGGGATCGCCGAGGAGGTGCAGGACCTGTTCGGTGAGCTGCTGGCCCACGCTGCGGAGCTGATCCGCGACTGCTCCTGCGCCGCGGGGTGCCCGGCCTGTATCGGGCCGGGGGCAGCCGGGCAGCCGCGCGCCAAGGAGGGCGTGCTGCGGCTGATCGCCGCGCTGCAGGAGGGCTGAGCCCGCCCGACAGACACGACAGGGCCTGGCAGGCCGCCGGTTCGCCGGCGCCTGCCAGGCCCTGCTGCTCGTGCCGCGGGCGCTAGCCGATAAGGTGGCGCTTCATCCAGGGGATGGCCTGGACGCCGTTCCAGCGATGCTCGCCGTCAAAGATGTCGTGGTAGATCGCGTCGGGCCGGCCGAGCAGGGCGTAGGCGCGGCGGATGATGTCCAGCTGGGAGGTCACGTTGGCCAGGCCCGAGGCGCCGTTCAGGCCGTCGCGGTTGCCCGTTTCGATCAGGAGCGGCCGCGGGGCGATCAGCGCGGCGATGTCCCCCATGTCCACCGTCTCGTACAGGTGGGGCACATAGTTGCACGCGCAGTTCTGGTGCCCGTCCAGGAGCGACTCCTTGTACCCGTACATGAACCCGCTGATCACGGCGCAGCGCACCCGCTCGTCCAGCGCAGAGGCCCACAGCGTCTGCAGCCCCCCGCCCGACAGCCCGGCGATCCCCAGGCGTGCCGCGTCGCAGTCGGGGCGCGTCTCGACATAGTCGATCAGGCGGTGCAGGTCCCAGGTCCACATGCCGGTCACCGTCTGGCCCAAGGGAATGGCCATGTTGTTGATCCACAGGCAGGAGGAAGCCAGCAGGTTCCCCTGAGAGGCCCGCTCCTGGCGCTCGCCAAAGCCACGGGCGTCGGGGCAAAAGACGGCGAACCCCTCGCGGACGAACTGCACGCCATAGTCATAGTTGTGCTGGTCGATGGTCCGCTCGAGATCGGGGTTCAGGCGCACGCCGGCCACGGCGTACTTGCCCCCCGACCCGTGCCCGTGCGGCGCGATCACCACCGGGTAGGGGGCCTGGCCCCCCTTGGGCAGCAGGGCGTACAGGGTCATGATCACGCCCGGCTCGGTGGTGATCTCGACGCGCTGGCGCACGTAGGAGCCCATGTCCTCCTCACCGGTCACCTGAGGGTTGGGCGCGGTGCGGATCATGGTGTCGTAGCCGCTGATCTGCCGCAGGACGGTGCGCGTTTCCTCCCGCCAGATCTCCCAGTCGGCCACGCGCGTGGCCGTAAAGGCCTGCTTGCGGCCCACGCGCGCCCAGCGTTCGCGCAGGTAGGGCTGGGTCATCAGGCGCATGCTGCTCTCGTCGCTCGCTGACATGGTCCCTCCTAGATCGGCTGCTGGCACTATAACGTCACGTATCCGGCGCCGAGCACCTGGCGCGGCGGGCCGGAGAACTCGATCTTGATGACCGACACGCCGGCAATCTCGTCCGGGTTGCGCTCAGGCAGGTTCCTGAGGAGGAGGCGGTTCTCCTGCTGTTCAAAGGCGATCGGCCGGCCGTCGGCCAGGAGCAAGACGCGCAGGACCTCTGGCTCCAGCCCGCCGATGGCCCAGTCGCCCCCCGGCCAGCGGTTGCACCAGTAGTAGGCGGCGTTCCCCTTGACGGTCCATTGCCCGGTGGCCATCCACTCCATGCGCCCATCGACGCGCTCGGTGGGGCCATAGAGGGCCTCACCGTTCCTGGCGACCCAGCGGCCCAGCGGCTCCAGCCGCTCCACCGCCTCGACGGGTACCGACCCGTCGGGCGCCGGGCCGATGTTCAGGAGCAGGTTGCCCTCCCCGCCGGCGGCGGTGCGCAACATGCCGATGACCTCGCGGACCGAGCGCCAGTCGATGGCTGAGGGCATGTAGCCCCAGGAGCCGTTGAAGGTCATGCAGGCCTCCCAGGCGCGGCCGGCGCCGGCGGCAGTAACGTGCTCCTCCGGGGTGCCGAAATCCTCGTCGAGCTGCGAACGGTTGTTGATGATGATGTGCGGCTGCAACGCGCGCACCATGGCGTTCATCTGGACCGACTCCCACAGC
>JAAZBY010000534.1 GCA_012513595.1 Chloroflexota bacterium | reverse complement strand
CGCTGACCAGCCCTCCCTGTCGAAGCCTGTCATCCCCAACGACGCCTACACTATACCATCACTTGGCCGCCGATGCAAGGCCCGCGCGGGCAAGCCGGCACCGCATCCGTTCCGCCGCGCAGGTGTGCCCGGAAGCGGGCGCGGAGTCCTTGACGGTCCCCGTCACATTGGTCTATATTCCCTCGGGTCGCCGCGGGCACGCCGGCGGCCGTAGAGCGCACCACGGGAGGATCGCTATGAGCAACCAGGCACACCGACGCACTCCGCTTCTTGACGAGATTCAGGTCGGCGTCATTGGCGGGAGCGGCTTCTACCAGATCGAGGGCCTGGAAGATGCCGCCACCGTCTCGGTAGAGACGCCCTTCGGCGAGCCCTCAGACGAGCTGGTCGTGGGGACACTGGGTGGGGTACGGGTCGCCTTTCTGCCGCGCCACGGCGTTGGGCATCGCTACTCCCCCAGTGAGGTTCCGGCGCGGGCCAACATCTATGCTCTCAAGGCGCTCGGCGCCACCCACGTGGTGTCCATCAGCGCCGTGGGCAGCCTGCGCCAGGAACTGGCCCCGCGCGACGTGGTCATCCCAGATCAGTTGCTGGACCGCACCAAGGGAGTGCGGCCCGCCAGCTTTTTCGGGGAGGGGGTCGTCGCGCATATTAGCTTCGGCGAGCCCTATTGCCCGGAGGTGTCGGCGATCCTGGTCGATGTCGCCCGGCAGACGGGGGGCGGCGTTCATGCCGGGGGGACGCTGGTCGTCATGGAGGGGCCGCAGTTCTCGACCAAGGCGGAATCGCAGGCCTATCGCCAGCTCGGGGCGCACCTGATCGGCATGACGGCGCTGCCGGAAGCCAAGTTGGCCCGCGAGGCCGAGCTCTGCTACGCGACGCTCGCCATGGTCACCGACTATGACTGCTGGCACGAGTCTGAGGAGCACGTCACGGTCGAGATGGTGGTCGCCAATATGCAGGCGAACGTGGCGCGCGCTAAGGCCATCGTCAAGGCGGCGCTCCCGCGCATTGCCGCGTCGGCAGGCGAGTGCGCCTGCGGGCACGCCCTGGCCGGCGCCATCATGACCCGGCCGGACGCCATCCCGAAGGACAGGCGCCAGCAGCTGGACCTGCTCATCGGCAAGTACCTGCCCTGACCAGCACCGCCGCCCCGGCGACGGCCAACCAGAAACCAGAAGGAAGCGACATGACGCGATCCGAACCGCTGCGCGTGCTCGTCTTTGGCGCCCACCCCGATGACCCGGACATCTCTGCCGGGGGGACCGTGGCGCTGTGGACCCAGGCCGGCCATCACGTCCGCCTGATCTCGCTCACCAACGGAGACGCCGGGCATCACGCGCTCGGCGGCGCCCCGCTGGCCTGGCGTCGGCGCCAGGAGGCGGCCAACGCCGGGAGCGTCCTCGGCGCCGAGTACCTGACCCTGGACCATCACGACGGCGCGCTGGAGCCCACCCTCGCCCTGCGGGCCGAGGTCATCCGGCTTATCCGTACCTATCGCCCCGACCTCATCCTGGCGCCCCGCCCCTGGGACTACCACCCCGACCACCGCGCCACCGGCCAGGTGGTGCAGGATGCCGCCTACCTGCTGACGGTGCCCAACGTCGTGTCGGACGCGCCGCACCTCGCGCAGCAGCCGGTCATCGCTCTCTTGGGCGACCGCTTCACGCGCCCAGTGCCCTTTGCGCCGGACGTCGTGGTGGATACCGACGCCGTGCTGGAGCGCAAGATCGACGCGGTCGCCTGTCACGAGTCGCAGGTCTACGAGTGGCTGCCGTACAATCGCGGCGCACTGGACGCGGTGCCTGGCGGGGCCGCGGAGCGACGCGCCTGGCTGGGCTCCCAGCTGCGCGAGCGCTTCGCCCAGCCGGCCAGGACGTACCGCGATCTGCTGGCGGCGCGCTATGGTGCCGCGAGGGCTGCAGGCGTCGCCTCTGCCGAGGCGTTTGAGGTCAGCGAATACGGCCACCGCCCCACGCCTGAGGAGGTAGAACGCCTCTTCCCGTTCTAGCGACGCCAGGTGGCAGTCGTCCCGACAGGTCAGCGTGTTCATGTGAAGGAGAGCACCGCATGCGTTGGCAGGATCGTTCTGGCGTCGAGATGAGTTCCTTTGTGGATCCGCAAACCGGCCGCGAGATCTGGCGGCTCACCAACAGCAGCACGATGGCGGATCGTCACACCTACTATGACATCGACCCATGGAGCCCCGACGGCCGCTGGATCGCCTTCTCGTCTGCAGTCGATAGTGAGGTGACTACTCCGGTCAGGGACCTGCTATCCACCGAGCGAGGCGCCGTCTACCTGATGGACGCCGAGACGTATGCCATCGAGTGGCTGGCCGGGGACGCCTTCTACCAGACGCACACCGGCGCTTTCGCGGTGTGGCACCCGCAGGGCCGCTCGCTCTTTTACACGCACTCGTCGGGGCGCATCGCCTCTGTCGACATCGCCACCAAGGAAGTACGCCTGATCGAGGGCTCCATGCGGCAGATCAGCCCGGACGGGTCCACGATCGTGTACACCGTGAACGACGGTCCCCTGGCCGGGCGCGGCGTGTACACCATGGGCGCCGACGGGTCCGGGTTGCGACAGATCGTGTCGACCGAAGAGGTGTACGCGCTGACGCCAAACCGGGATCTGTTCCCCGTCGATGACGTCACCGTGGGCAATACCAAGTGGACGCCCGACTCGGGCGAGATGCTGCTGACAATATGGGTGGGCCTGAACAAGAAGCCTGGCCAGTTCCACATCCCCGGCGTCGAGCGCAGCCTCTACATCGCCGGCCGCAACGGCGAGTCTCTGCGCTGGCTGACCTACTTTGGGCACCATCACTCCTGGACGCCCTCAGCCTCGTCGGTCCTCTTTTGCGACTGGCTGGACCCGCTCGAGCGGCAGAAGCCGCGCCTGTTCCTGGTCGATGCTGACGGCAGCAACCGCCGCGTAGTGATCGACGAGCCGCTTGGCGGCCACCCGATCATGAGCCCGGACGGCTCACAGATCGCCACCTGGGATGACGATGGGGTGATCGTGGTGCACGTCGCCGAGCAGCGCAGCGAGTACGTGGCCACCTTTGCCGGAGGGTTTGACATGTCCCACCACGGGACACACCCGCACCCGGTATGGAAGGCGGACGGATCGGCCCTTCTGTACAACACGGCGCAGGTCGGCCCCAGCCAGCTGTGCCTGTTGCCAATGCCGCGCTGATACAGAGGTCCTCTCGCCTTTGACACGCCAGAGGATGAGTGGATAATGGCGACGGATGAGGGTGCTAGCCGCAGGCCAGGGAGGCCAGCGCCGCGGTCCCTGCGGACCTTACTTATGCGAACACGTGCGGGCGGGCAGCCCAGGGTCGGACCCTTCGCGGGCAGAATCGCGGACGATCCGACTATGCCTAGACCTGGCGCCGTCGCGCGGGCGGGGTTCCCGGTAGTGTGTTGTAGTGATAGCAGAGTCGGTTGATAGCCACCACGTCCGCATTCGGTGTACGAGAAGAAGGAGCGCTAAGCATGCTATCACGTCGTGAGTTCCTCCGCATTTCAGGCTTGGCAGGAGCGGCCACCCTGGCCGCGGCCTGCGGTACTACCAGCACCGTGGAGACTCCTGCGGGGCCCGAGCCCACGGCCCCCGTGGCGGCCCAGCCCACCGCTGTGCCAGCCACCAAGGCACCGATCCCGCCCACGGCGGTGCCCGAGCCGACCAAGGAGGTAGCTCGCTACGCCGAGGCACCGCAGCTCGCCGAGCTGGTGGCCCAGGGCAAGTTGGAGCCGATCGAGGAGCGCCTGCCCGTTACGCCTTGCGTGTGCCCCGTGATGGAGCGCACCGGCACCTACGGCGGCACCATCCGCCGCGGGTTCAAGGGCGTATCGGACGGCAACGGCCCGGCCAAGATGCTCAGCAACTTTTACGTCTTTTACACGCACGACCTGGCCCTGCGCCCGGACATGGCGGCCTCCTGGGAGGTCAGCGCTGACGCGACCGAGTATATCTTCCACCTTCGCGAGGGGATGAGGTGGCACGACGGCAGCCCCTTCGCCTCCAAGGATGCCATGTGGTGGTGGGAGAAGCGCCAGAACAACAAGGAGATCACCCCGAACCTCAGCAGCAACTGGGTCACCGGTTCCAAGAAGACGCCGATGGTCCAGACGGCGCCGGACGACTATACGGTGGTGATCCAGTTCGCCGACCCGAACCCGCTGTTCATCTACACCGTGGCCATGAACGAGATGTGGGAGCCGGCCGGCTATATGAAGCAGTGGCACACGGACACTGCCGAAGACAAGGCCAAGATCGACGACGAGATCAAGGCCAAGGGCCTCACCACCTGGGTGGACCTCTACGTCGACAAGTCGTCCTGGCGGACCAACCCCGAGGTCCCGCAGATCGCCGCCTGGTACGCCAGCAACTCCTTGGCTGACGAGCTGCACGTCTGCAAGCGCAACCCGTACTACTGGCAGGTCGACGAAGACGGGAACCAGCTGCCCTACTGCGACGAGCTGACGCACCGCCTGTTTGAGACGGTCGACGTCTTTAACATGTGGATCCTGAACGGCGAGATCGACTATCAGGGGCGTCACGTCGAGCTGAGCAACTACACCCTGTTCCGCAGCGGTGAGGAAAAGGGCGGCTACCTCGTCCACACGGCCAACAACGACGCCACCCAGATCATGTGCATCAACCAGACGGTCAAGAAGCCGCAGCTGCGCGAGTTCCTGGGCAACGCCAACTGCCGCAAGGCGATGTCGCTGGCCATCAACCGCGAGGAGATCGTCGAGCTGATCTACGACGGGCTGACCACGCCGCGGCAGTACAGCCCCTCCAACGCGTCGCCACAGTACTACCAGAAGCTCTCCGACGCGTACATCGAGTACGACCCGGCCACGGCCAACGAGATGCTCGACGCCGAGGGCTACACCGAAAGGGATGCCGAGGGTTACCGCCTGTACAAGGACAAGTCAGGCCCGGTCACCTTCACCCTGGAGGACAACTCTCAGCCGTTCGCCGACGAGATGGACATGATCTCCAAGTACCTGGCTGACGTCGGCATCAAGATGCCCATCAAGATCTTTGAGCGCTCCCTCGTCGAGGAGCACTGCGCGGCCAACGACATCGATGCCCGCTTCACGCTGGCGAGCCGCGCCGCGCTGCCGTTGGTGGACCCGGCCTTTTTCATCGGCCGCGCCGGGGACAAGTCGTTCGGGTACGCCTGGACGCTCTGGTACAACAGCCCGGACAATCCCAACGCCGAGGAGCCGCCCGAAGACGGCCTGGCCAAGCAGATGTGGGCCATCTGGGACAAGATCAAGGTGGAGCCGGACACGTCCAAGCACACGGCGATGTTCCATGAGATCCTGGACCTCCACTACGAGTACCTGCCCTACATCGGCATCAGTGGTGAGCAGCCCGCGCTGATCATCATGAAGAAGAACCTCAAGAACCTGCCCATAGACTTTCACATGCCGTGGTCGAACCCGATCCAGCACGACGGGTTCATCCCGCTGCAGACGTTCTTCTGGGAGGAGTAGCACGGCCTGACGGCCGGCGTACGCGCTCACTGGGTGCGGGGAGGGGCCAAGGCCCCTTCCCGCACCTTTTTTACGCCCCGTGGGGGGCGGTGCCTCGCGGCCGGGTGGCGCGCCGCCGCGCACGCAATGTATAATCGACGCGTCGTGCACCGGCGTGATCGAGTGATGGGCAGGCAGCGCGGGGAGGCGGCGAGTGGGATCCTGGCAGCGACGCGCGTGGAGCCGCAGGCGCTACTACGCTTGGGGCCGGCCACTCGGGCGCCGGCCGGCGGCCGGCGAGCCAGGCGAGAGCGGGCTCCCTGCAGAGCCCGCTGCGCCGCCGCCTGTCATCCCCGCAGAGCCTGCGAGCGGCTCCGCGTCTACGGTCCCAGTTGATGCGCGCCAGGGAGGGACAGCCATGGTCTTCCAGGACGAGTCCGCCGCCATCCCCAAGGAAAAGGTGCCCTTTGCCGAGCAAGTGGAACGCTACCGCGTCCCGCCGGGGGGCCGCGTGACCCTGGCGGACTACCCGCCCGACCCCTCTGAGCCCCTGAAGCGGGGGCGGGCGCAGAAGCTCCTCAAGCGGCTGCGCAAACAGCTGAACACCCTCCAGGAGCTCCTCTACGCGACCGGTGATCGCGCGGTTCTGGTTGTCCTGCAGGGGATGGATACTTCGGGCAAGGACGGGGTGATCAAGCGCGTGGTGAGCGCTTTCAACCCGCAGGGCTTCGAGGTCTCGGGGTTCAAGGTGCCGACGCCGGAGGAGCTGGCCCACGACTTCCTATGGCGGGTGCACGCGCGGGTGCCGCGGCGGGGCATGGTGGGGGTGTTCAACCGCTCACACTATGAGGATGTGCTCGTCGTGCGGGTGGACGGCCTCGTGCCGGAGCCCGTCTGGCGGCAGCGTTACGCGGCCATCCGCGAGTTTGAGGCGCTCCTGGCCGCCAACGGGGTGGTCATCGTCAAGTTCTTCCTGAACATCTCCAAAGAGGAACAGGCCGCCCGCCTGCGCGACAGGCTCGAGGACCCCACCGAGCACTGGAAGTTCCGCACCGGCGACCTGAGCGCCAGGGCCAAGTGGGACGCCTACATGGCGGCCTACGAGGCGGCGCTGGAAGAGTGCTCGCCGCCAGAGGCGCCCTGGTATGTGGTGCCGGCCAACAGCAAGACCTACCGCGACGCCGTAATCGCGCAGGTGCTGGTGAACCGGCTGGAAGCCCTCCAAATGGAGTGGCCCCCCCTGCCGGCCGACTCGAGCCACATCGTGATCGAGTAGATCCCGCGCCGGGCCATGGCCTGCGGGCAGCTAGAGGGTACGGTAGATCGCCTCCAGCTGCGGGATGATGGCCGACCAGTCGTAATGGTTGGCCACCAGCTGGCGGCCAGCGGTGCCCAGGGCGCGGGCGGCCTCGCGGTCCGCGGCCAGAGAGAGGACGGCGCGGGCAAAGGTCGCCGCGTCGTCCGCCACGCGGGCGTGTACGCCGTCCACCACGGCGATCCCCTCGGTGCCGACCGTCGTGGTGTCGAGCGGCAGCGCGGCAGCGAGGGCCTGCAGAATCTTCAGGCGCGTTCCACCGCCCACCCGGAAGGGCGCGATGTAGACGTCCGCGCCGCGGAAATAGGGCAAAACGTCCTCGACATAACCGGTTACCGTGACGGACTCGTCTTCCGACAGGCCGCGCAGCCGCCGGTGAGGGCTCTTGCCGACCACGTACAGGTGCGCGGACGGTTGCGTCTTGCGCACCGTCGG
>JAAZBY010000057.1 GCA_012513595.1 Chloroflexota bacterium | reverse complement strand
GGGGTCGTGACGGAGCCGCCCGCCCTGCCCTGGCAGATTTTCCGGGATATTTACTCAGGAGGCCCCCCCTTCTCGCCCCTCTTCTGGTATACTGAGCCTGTGCCGGGCGCTAGGTCCGCGTCGCGCGCCTGGCCCGCTGCCCGCTGTAAGCCAAGTCGGGAGATGCCCCATGCCGAGAGCCTCGGGCCACGGTACCGCCTTACCCACCTCGCCCAGCGCCCCGCCCGCCAACGGCCGGGTGCAGATCGGCGACCTCATGCAACGCGCCGCTGAGCTGGACGCCTCGGACCTGCACCTCAAGGTCGGCCGCCCGCCGGCCCTGCGCGTGTGGGGCGAACTCCACTGCCTGGATGACCTGCCCCCCCTCTCTGCGGAGGACCTGGAGGCCATCCTTTTCCAGGTCACCAACGAGGAGCAGCGCGCCCGCTTTGCGGCCACCTCCGTGTTGGACGTGTCGTGCGCGCCCGACGGCGCGGCGCCTTTCCGCGTCAACGTCGCCCGGCAGCGCGGTACGCTCACCCTGGCCATCCGGCGGCTGCTGGCGGCCATCCCCCCCCTCGACGACCTGCGCCTCCCCTCCGTCTGCAAGGAGCTGGTGATGCGCCCGCGCGGGCTGATCCTGGTGACCGGGCCGGCCGGCTCGGGCCGCTCCACGACGCTGGCCTCCATGGTCGAGTACCTCAACGAGCGCCGCGCCGTGCGCATCGTCACCTGTGAGGACCCCATCGAGTACGTGTTCGCCGACAAGCGCGCCTTTATTACCCAGCGGGAACTGGGGCGCGACACGCCCTCCTATGCCGACGCCGTCCGCGCCGCGCTCCGCCAGGACCCCGACGTCATCCTGGTCGGCGCGCTCGCCGACGTCGATACCATCGAGGCGGCCCTCGTCGCCGCCGAGACGGGCCACCTGGTGCTCTCCTCGCTGCACACCACCGGCGCCGCCGCCACGCTGGACCGGCTGGTCGACGTCTTTCCGGAGCACAAGCAGCAGCAGATCCGCGTGGAGCTGGCCAACGTGCTGGAGGGGATCCTGTCGCAGGCGCTCTTGCCCACCGCGGCCGGGCAGGGGCGCGTCGCCGCGGTGGAGGTGCTGCTGGGGACGGCCCCGGTGCGCAACCTGATCCGCGAGGGCAAGACGCAGCAGATCCCCGGCCTGATCGAGACGAGCCAGCGGCTGGGGATGCGCAGCATGGACCAGGCGCTTCTGGACCTTTACCGGCGTGGCACGGTGACGTTTGAGGAGATCCTGTCCCGCTCGGCCAACCCGGAGCGGCTGCAGGCGCTGTCTCAGGGGCGCATGAGCGCCTAGGCGCCGGCGCGGGCGCGAACCCGCGCGAACCGGGTAGTGATACGGCCGCCGCAGAGATGCGGCGGCCTTTTGCGTGCCGGGCGGGGGCCTTCACCCCATCCTTACGCAGCCTTTAGGGTGCCTTTACGGTGGGGCGGGCGGGCCCTGCTATCCTGGGGGTGCAGCGTGCGGGCCAAGCCTCCCGCCGCCGGCAACGGATGTGTCCCTGTTGAGGAATCCGGGGGCCCAGGAGCCGCAAGGAGCGACGGATGCGCAAGGATGACGGTTTTACGCTCGTGGAGCTGCTGATTGTGCTGGGCATCGTCGCCGTGATGGTGGGCGTGGTGGCCATGTCGTTCCAGGCCGACGCCCCGGCGCTGGCCGAGGCACCGGCGGCGCTGGGCGAGATGCCCGCGGGGGAGCCGGCCGCCGAGTGGCAGGTGGTGCAGACGGCGATCGAGGCCTACAACACCTTTGACGTGGCCGAAGGGGCCGCGGCGATCCCGCCGCGCGCCGCGGCCGCCGCCATCACCCCGGGTGACGCCGATGCGCCCTTTGCCCACTACCTAAAGCGCCCGACGGTGTACGCCTACGCCTGGGGGGCCGAGGGGGCTGCCCTGGCCCAGCCGTAAGGGCGGCGCCTTCGGATAGCGGCGCCGGGCCCCCGGCCGACCTCCTCGTTCACGCGACCCTGCCATTCTCGCCGACCCTGCCGGGCCGGGGGTGCCGGCTCAACTCCGGTACGCCCCGGCGCGTTGCGTTACCCCGGTCGCCACAGGTCCCCTGGGGCAGCGCGCCATGGCCGCGTGGCACTGGCCGCGCGCGGGGGATGGCGCATGCGCTGCCGGTTGCGCCCGCCGACGCAAGGGTTTTCCCCACGCGCGTGGGGATGGCCCGTTCCTCCCCTGCTCGAGGTAGGCGTAACCCCAGTTTTCCCCACGCGCGTGGGGATGGCCCGCTAGTGACGTACCTCAAAGAGCACGGGTACAGGTTTTCCCCACGCGCGTGGGGATGGCCCGTGAAGGGAGGGCCCGCCTGCGGTACAGTAGCCACCCGTTTTCCCCACGCGCGTGGGGATGGCCCGACGAGGTGCCCGACTGGGTCGACGGGGAGGACGTTTTCCCCACGCGCGTGGGGATGGCCCGATTTTGCCATCGGCACCGGCGGCTGGCCCGGAGTTTTCCCCACGCGCGTGGGGATGGCCCGTCGGTGTAGCCGCGATAGTAGCCGAGGTTGTGGTTCTCCCCACGTATCTGGGGATGGCGCGGGAGCCGGCTGGCCCGCGCTGGGCATGGGGTTCGCCCCTTTTGCTGGCAACCCAACTCTCTACAGCACTCTTCCAATCCTGTAAATCCTGTAGATCCTGTCCTTCCTGTCCTTCCCCTCCTCTCCCGCCCTTTTCCCGGAGCCACCCACCGTCGGCCCCCTGCACATCAGCGGATTGCCCGCCCGACCCCTTGACACGCCCGACTATTTGCACTATACTAATAGCAGATCGCACATAGACGCGACGCGGACAGGAGGAACGATGCACGGTTGGCATGGTGGGCGCGGGCAGGGTGGGCCGGACGGCGGGCCGCGGGGGGCGGGCCGGCGCGGGCCCCGTCCGCGGCGCATCCAGCGCTTTCTTGAGCCGGTGGTCCTCCTGGCGCTGCATTCGGCGCCGGCCCACGGCTACGGGCTCCTCGAGGAGCTGCGCGCCCTGGGGCTGGAGGACTATCCGGCCGACATCTCGGCCATCTACCGCGCCCTGAACAGCCTGGAGGAGGCCGGCATGCTGACCTCGCGCCAGGAGAGCGCCGAGAGCGGCGGGCCGCCGCGGCGGGTGTACGCCCTCACCCCCCAGGGGGACGAGTACCTGCGCGCCTGGGCCGAGGACCTGCGTGAGACGGCTCGGCTGCTGAACCGCTACATCGCCGCGTACGACGCGCACCGCCAGAGCCACGAGGCCGGCGTGCCCTCGCCAGGGCAGGCCGGCGGCCAGGAATAGCACCCACCTGTAGGAGGAAGGCATATGCTGAGGTTCTTTGGTAGAGGAGGCGGCCGCGGGCGCGGCGGCAGCGACGGAGCCCCCCGCGGGGGGCGCATGGGCGGCACGGCAGCCGGCCCGGGCGGCATGTGCCGCTGCCCCCAGTGCGGGCGGCGGGAGCCGCATCGCCGCGGGGTGCCCTGCACCGCTAGCGCCTGCCCCGCGTGCGGCACGCGCATGGTGCGCGAGTAGATCGCAGCGCCGGGCCATTTCGCCCGGCACCAGGCCACGGAGGAGGTCAAGAGTCATGCAGATCGTCGTCAGCAGCAGCGGCAACACCCTGGATGCCGCGGTGAGCCCGGTGTTCGGGCGCTGCGCCGTGTTCCTATTCGTCGATACCGAGACGATGGAGGCGCGGGCCGTCCCCAACCCCGCTATGGGGGCCAGCGGGGGCGCCGGCATCCAGGCCGCCGAGCTGGTCATCCGCGAGGGCGCCGGGGCGGTGCTGAGCGGCAACCTGGGCCCCAACGCCATGCGCGTGATCGAGGGCGCCGGGGTGCCGTTCTACGCCGTCGCGGGGGGCACGGTGCGCGCCGCGGTCGAGGCCTTCCGGGCCGGCACCTTGGCGCCGCAGAGCGGGCCCACCGTCCCGACCGACTTTGGCAAGGGCGCCCCTGGCGGGCGCGGGGCGGGCGGCGGCCGCGGGCGGCGCGGCGCCTGATGGGCCGCATCCGGGCGGCTGCCAAGAGACCCGGGGTTTATGGCGCCCGTGCCAGGCCCGATGCGTCCGCCGTGGTGCACACACGAGTTCGCACAGAGGAGGTGAGCAGAATGCCAGGTTTTGATGGGCGTGGGCTGCGCGGCCGAGGACCCCTGACGGGGGGCGGCCGCGGGTACTGCGCCGTGGTACTGCCCGAGGGGCCGGGCGCGGCGCCCTACGGGGTCGTTGGCGCGGCGGCCTACCCGGTGCTGCCGGGGCCCGCCGCAATGCCCCTGCGCCCGGGGGGCCGCTTCCGGCGGGCCCGGGGCGGCCGGCGGCGGCGCCGCGGCGGATTCGGCCGCGGCCGTTGGTAGACGAGCTCTAGAGAAAGAACGGAAGATCAGCACAGGAGGAAGACAGATGCCCAGAGGAGATCGCACAGGACCGTGGGGCGCGGGCCCCTTGACGGGGCGGGGCGCCGGCATTTGCGCCGGCTACCCGGCGCCCGGGTACGCGAACCCGGCCGGTGGCCCGTGTGGCTGGGGCCGGGGCTGGGGCGGGTACGGGGGACGTGGCTTTGGCGCCCGGCGCTTTGGCCCCGGGGGCGGCTGGGGGTACCGTCACTGGTTCTATGCCACCGGCCTGCCCGGCTGGGCCCGCTGTGGCTATGGGCCGGCCTTTGGCCCGCCGCCCGCTCCGCCCACGGCCGAGGAAGAATCGGCATATCTGGAGAACCAGGCTGCCTGGCTGCGCGGCGAGCTGGACGCCCTCAAGGCGCGCCTCGCCGACCTGCGCGGCGGCCCGGCCGGACCGGCCGCTGAGGAAGACCGGGGCGGGTGAGGGACTGACGCCTTAGCACCCGCCCGCGATCCCGTCCGGCGGGGAGGGGGTAGCGGCCCCCTCCCCGCCCGGATAGCCCCATCGTACAACGCGCCCCCTGGGGCGGCAAGCCCCGGCGGGGCGGATGCGGAGGCAGCCATGAACGCCATACAGCCCCACGTGCAGGCGGCCGTTGACGCGGCCCGCTGCGACGGTTGCGGCGCCTGCGCGGCGGCCTGCCCGGCGGGCGCCATCGCCCTGCGCGGCGGCCTGGCCGTGGTCGACGCGGCGCGCTGCGACGGCTGCCAGGCCTGCGTGCCGGCCTGCCCGCGCGGGGCGCTCTATGCCGTGGT